>JAHHMJ010000041.1 GCA_018678395.1 Gemmatimonadota bacterium
CCTCGACGCCGTTCGAACGTCGATGGCGAAGCGCCGGTGGGTCCGGCCCGACGAGGTCCATGCCGGGCCCTGAGCCGGGGGGCGGCGTCCCGCTCGAGGGGCAGGTCATCGTGATCACCGGTGCCGCACAGGGCCTGGGCGCGGGCATCGCCCGGTATCTGCACGCGGCAGGTGCGCGCCTGCTTCTGCTGGATCGCGATGCCGACCGCCTTGCCGAGATCGTGTCCGCCTGTCCGGGCGCGGTCTCGGCCGTCGTGGACCTCGCCGATGCATCCGCCACCGAGCGTGCCCTGGCCGAGGTCGTCACCGAGCCCGTCGACACGCTCATCCACAACGCGGCGATCCTGCGCATGGAGCCGCTCGAAGACGTCACCCTCGCCGCATTCCAGGCGACCCTGAACGTCGGCATCCAGGCCGGTTTCCAGCTCGTGAAGGCGCTCTGGCCGGCCATGAAGACGCGGGGTGGGGCGTTGGTCTTCGTTTCGTCGCGGTCGGGCATCGAGGGCTTCGCCGACGAGACCGCCTACTGCGCGACCAAACACGCGCTCGAAGGGTTCTCGAAGTCCCTGGCGCTCGAAGGCGAGCCGTACGGCATCCTCTCGGTCACGGTCACGCCGGGCATGTACATGCACACGCCCATGTCAGAGACGAACTATCCGCCCGAGCTGCGCGAGAAGTGGGTCGATCCCATCGAGCTCGCACCCGCCTTCGCCTTTCTCGCGACCCGCCCCCTGCACCTGTCGGGGCAGCGACTGGACGCCTGGGCACTCTCTCGCCCCGATGCCGCGCCGCGCCCGGACGCCGTACCCCACACCGAATCCCCACCCACCGAGCCCGCCCCATGAGCATGCAGCCCATCTACGACTGGATCGACGCCCACGCCGAGGAGTGCATTCGTGACCTGCAGCGACTGGTCCGGCAGCCCTCGATCTCGGCTCAGGGCGTGGGACTGCGCGAATGCGCCGCGCTCGTCCGGAAGATGATGCACGACGACGGCCTTCCCGCGGAGTTTCATGAGCTCGACGAGGGCCCGCCGGTGGTCTTCGGGCATCTGAAGGCGAAGAAGCCCGCGAAGACGATCCTCTGCTACGCGCACTACGACGTGCAGCCGCCGGATCCGCTCGATGCGTGGACGTATGGAGGCCCGTGGGCGGCCGACATCGTCGACGGGGTGCTCTACGGGCGCGGCGCGACCGACAACAAGTCCGGAGTGCTCGCCTTCAACAAGGCGGCGAAGGCCTTTCTGCAGGTCCGGGGTGAGGTGCCGGCCAACCTGAAGTTCCTGATCGAGGGCGAAGAAGAGATCGGCTCGCCGAACCTGGCCGCGTGGGCGGAGCGCAACAAGGAGCTTCTCGAGGCCGACGGCATGCACTGCCTCGACGGCTCCCTCGAGACCGGCACCGAGGTCCCCGACGTCTCGCTCGGACTCAAGTCGGTACTCTTCGTCGAGTTGATCGCGCGCGGGGCAAAGTCCGACGTCCATTCCCTGAACTTCCCACTCGTGCCCTCGCCCGTGTGGGATCTGGTCTGGGCGCTGAGCACGATCCTGGATCGGAATCGCCGGATCCTCATCGAGGACTGGGACGAGGGCATCTGGCAGCTCGGTCCGGACGACGAGCAACAGCTCGCCGACAAGGCGGCCCGGGTCGACCTGGGCGCGATGAAGGAGGAGTGGGGCATCGACGAGTTCGCCCTGGGGCGCGACGGGATCGATGCGATCCGCGCACGCACGTACGAGCCGACGGCGAACATCCAGGGCATCGTCGCGGGCTACACCGGCCCGGGGATCAAGACGATCGTGCCCCACGAGGCGCGGGCGCGGATCGACTTTCGGCTGATCCCGAACATCCAGCCGGACGCCGCCATCCGGAAGCTCAAGGACCACCTGGTGAAGCACGGCTTCGGACACATCGAGGTCCGGGCCTTCGACGGGGCCGAGCCGCCCTACAAGATCTCGGTGAAGGAGGACATCTCCCAGGCGATCATCGCCGCCGCCACCGAGGTGTACGGCGAGTTGCCGGTCGTGAACGGGGTGTCGGCCGAGGGCGCGATCCTGCGGCACGTCTGGATACCCTGCGTGCTGACGGGCTTCGCCAACCCGGGCGCCAACCTGCACGCGCCGGACGAGAACATCCACATCGACAAGTACATCCAGGGCATCAAGTACGCCGCGGCCATCATGGAGCACTTCGGGAAGAGCACCCACCGCCCACTGGAGAACCAGCGATGATTCGCCGTATCCTCACCGTCTTCGCCATCTCGCTCCTGACGTCGAGCGCCTGCGCGCCCGAGCCGGAGCACTTCGACGTCCTGATCCGCGGGGGCACGGTCTACGACGGTTCGGGCAGCCCCGGAGAGATGGCCGACGTCGGCATACGGGCCGACACCGTGGCGGCCGTGGGCGACCTCGACGGCTCCACGGCCGAATCGGTGATCGACGCGACCGGGCTCGCCGTCGCACCCGGCTTCATCAACATGCTGAGTTGGGCCACCCAATCGCTCATCGTGGACGGGCGCTCGCAGGGCGACATCCGCCAGGGGGTCACGCTCGAGGTCTTCGGCGAGGGGGCCTCGATGGGCCCGATGAACGACTCCATGAAGGTCGAGTTCCTCGAGGACTTCGAGGACCTCGTCGAGTCCCCCGACGAGGTCGAACGCCTGCTGGGTGGGACCGAGGTCCCGTGGACGACGCTCGGTGAGTACCTGGAGTTCCTGGCAGCCAAGGGCATCTCGACCAACGTCGCGTCCTTCCTCGGCGCGACGACGGCCCGCATCCACGAGTTGGGATACGCCGACCGCGCTCCGGACGACGAGGAGCGGGCCAGGATGGAGACGCTCGTACACACCGCGATGCAGGAGGGGGCGCTGGGCATCGGATCGTCGCTGATCTACGCGCCGGCCTTCTACGCGGACACCGACGAGCTGACCGCCCTCAGCCGGGTCGCGGGCGAGTACGGCGGCATGTACATCTCGCACATGCGCAGCGAAGGCAACCGCCTGCTCGAGGCCATCGACGAGTTGATCACGATCGCGCGCGAGGCCGACGTACCCGCCCAGATCTACCATCTGAAGCAGGCCGGGCAGGAGAACTGGGACAAGCTCGACGACGTCATCGAGAGGGTCGAAGCGGCGCGGGCCGAGGGGCTGCGGATCACTGCCGACATGTACACCTATACCGCGGGCTCGACGGGACTGGACGTGGCGATGCCGCCCTGGGTGCAGGAGGGCGGCTACGACGCCTGGGCTGAGCGACTGCGCGATCCGGCCATCCGCGCACGAGTGGAGCGGGAGATGATCGAGCCGACGGACGAATGGGAGAACCTCATGCGGGCGGCGGGACCCGAGGGCACCCTGCTCGTCGGCTTCGTGAACGAGGAGCTGCGGGACTACATCGGGCGCACCCTCGCCGAGGTCGCGGAGGACCGCGGTACGACCCCCCAGCAGACGGCGATGGATCTGGTCGTCGAGGACGGCAGCCGAGTCCAGGTCGTGTACTTCCTGATGTCCGAGGACAACGTCAAGCGGCAGATCGCGCTCCCCTGGGTCTCCTTCGATTCCGACGCCGGATCGATGGCGCCCGAGCCGCCCTTCACCAACTCGAGTACGCATCCGCGCGCCTACGGAAACTTCGCCCGCCTGCTCGGCAAGTACGTGCGGGAGGAAGGGGTGATCCCGCTCGAAGAGGCCATTCGCAAGCTCACGTCGTTCCCGGCGGCGACCCTCGGCATCGAGGGGCGGGGCTCGCTGGCGCCGGGCTACTTCGCGGACGTCGCCGTCTTCGATCCCGAGACGATCGCCGACCGGGCGACGTTCGAAGATCCCCACCAGTATGCGGTCGGGATGGTTCACGTCTTCGTGAACGGCGAGCAGGTGCTGAGCGGCGGTGAGCACACGGGTGCAACACCCGGGCGGGTGGTCCGGGGTCCCGGCTGGACCGGGCGAGACTGACCGCTCCGCGCGGTTCGATCAGGGTTGCCGGGGGAGTAGCCGGGGGGTGCGGTTTGCCCTCCGGCGTCGCTTCGCTCATGGTGCCTCCCGCGTCCGTTCACACCTGTCCGACCCGATCCCCATCCACCTCGCTCACCGTTCATGGCTTCTTCTCATTCCCCGCGGCGCTCTCACCACGACCGACTGCTGTCCTGGGCAGGCCAGTCGCCGGCCGAGTTCGTCCTCGGTGTAGCCGAGCATCAGAGATTCGTCGACGGACTCGCTGCCGAGATCGGAGCGGAGGTGCCGGATGCCGAGGCCCTTCGTGCACTCGAGGCCGAGGCTCGCGCGCTGACCGAAGTCGACCTCGCGGTCGAGCTCGCGATCAAGTTGGCGCTCTCCCGCCGATTGGTGCTGGACCATCCGGGCCGGGTGCACCTGTCGGTGGTCTTCGCCGTCTACAACGAGCACCATCGACTGGGTCGGCCCGAGGCGCATCCGCACGGCGAGGACGCCCTGGCGCGCAAGATCGAACAACTGGACGCTCTCGTCGCCGGGTGCCCCTCGTGGTCGTGGGACCTCACGGTCGTCGACGACGGGTGTCCCAACGGGAGCGGGGACGTCGCGCGGCGAATCGTCGAGCGGCTGGGGCGTGAGGATCAGGTCCGCGTGCTCTTCCTGCGCGACGCCATCGCCGAGGGCGGGCCCGCCGTGCAGGGCATCGCGAGCGTGGCCGACAGCCGGAAGGGGGGAGCGATCCACCTCGGCATGTGGGAGGCCGCGTCCACGAGCCGGGAGGGCCACGTCGTGGTCTTCACGGACGCCGACCTCTCGACGCATCTCGGTCAGTGCGGGAGGTTGGTCGCACCGATCGTGTCGGGCGACGCGTCCGTGTGCATCGGGTCCCGTCGAGAATCGGAGTCCGTCGTGGTGAAGGGTGGGGCGCGGGACGATCGCGGCAGGCTCTTCATCTACCTGTGGAAGCGGATGCTGGGCGCCCTGGACGGGGTGACCGACACCCAGTGCGGATTCAAGGCCTTCGCGGCGTCGAGCGTCCGGCCGTGGGTGGAGTCCGCGATCGAGAAGGGGTTCGCATTCGACATCGAGCTCCTCCTGCTCGCGGAGCGGGCGTCGGGTGCCCCGATCCCTCGGATTCCCGTGGCGTGGATCGACAGCGAGGAGGCGTCGACCACGGTCGACCTGCAGCCCTACCTGACGATGCTCCAGAGCGTTGCGGCACTCGCCCGACATCACCGGGTCGCGGACACGGAGGCGGAGCCGTTCGTGCGCCTGGTGGAGGATCTCGACGAGGCGGCGTGGCAGCGGCTTCAGGACCGGATTCCCGAGGCGATCGTCGCGAAGGAGCCGTTGGAGCTGGAGAGCCTCGGTGTCGTGGTCAGCGCCGAGGCGTTGAGGCAGGTCAGCGGGCTCGATCCCTGAACGGGACGGCTCTTGCTCTGCCGTACACCTCCGGATAACCCTCTTTCACGAAGACCGGCTCGGGCCGTGTCCGTTCGCTCCCGATTCTCCCTCGCCCCCCCGAGGTGCTCGATGAATTCGATCCGAATCCCCGCGCTCGTCCTGAGCGTGTGCGCACTCGCTCTGCTCGCCCCACAGCCCGCTGCGACCCAGATCGTCGCCAGTGAACGGGCGACGTTGACCCAGCAGGTAACCGGCGTCGAGATCGAGATCGACTACAGCCGCCCCTCTGCGCGTGGTCGCGAGCCGCTGTTCGGGGGCGTCGTGCCGTGGGGCGAGGTGTGGACTCCGGGCGCGAACAACAACTCGACCATCCGGTTCAGCGACAGCGTGACGGTGGCGGGCTTCGACGTGCCACCGGGGTTGTACGGGATGTGGGTCCAGGTCCTCGAAGACGAACCGTGGCAGTTCGTGCTTCACGGCGACACGATGCGTTTCCATACACAGCATCCGACCGTCGAGAGCGGCTTCCTGAGCTTCCCCGTCGAGCGGATGCAGGGTGAGGACTTCGTCGAGACGCTGACGCTCGATCTCCAGCGCATTCGCGCCGACGGCGCCGCGCTGACGTTTTCGTGGGGGCACAACCGCGTGTCGGTGCCGATCGGGGTGGACCCCGGCTACGTGATGACGGTCGAGGCCGAGGAGGCCGCGCGATACGTCGGCGAGTGGTTGATCGACCAGAGCGCCGCCATGCCGCCGGCTCCGATGCTCGAGGCGATGCTCGAGACGATGACGCCCGAGATGGCCGGCGCCGTTCGGGAGATGGTGGCGATGGCTGAGGAGCCCTACACGATCTCGATCGAGCACGACTCGGACGGGCAGCTCGTCTTCGTTGATCCGCTTCTCGCCAAGTGGTGGGTGACCGACATCGAGTCGGTGCAGGGAATCCTGCTTCCCCGGGCCGAGGGCATTTTCGATACCGGAACGCTGCTG
>JAHHMJ010000259.1 GCA_018678395.1 Gemmatimonadota bacterium
TGGACATCGAGGCCGAGATTCACGCGGCGCCCGCGCAGCAGCGCGTCGCCATGGGCGGTGGAGCCTCGATCGCGGTCGGCCCGTCGCCGCGGCTCAGCCGCATGCCGGTTCGGCCGGTATCGTCGACGGAGATCGGCGAGTTGGACATACCGACGTTCATTCGTCGGCAGATGGATTGAGGGACCGGGGCGGCGCGCTCCGGTCCGACACGATGGAGCGCGCGGTCCCGGAGACCCATGCCCTCACGACGTGACATCTCGACGTGGCGCCGCCTCGGCCTTCCGGCCGTGGTGGCGCTCGCCGTAGCCGCGTGCGGGACTCCGGACGCGGGCCTGCTCGACGTGGTCTACGCCGAGCCGGCGGAGGATCGCGAGGTCCGGCTGCTCGGACCCGGCGAGACGTTGGGCCAGATCCTGGGTGAGTCTCTCGGCCGGGCGGATCAGCAGGCCGTGCTGCTGGCCTTCCAGGAGCAGGCGAGCGCCCGCCGCATGCGGGTCGACACCGAGATCACCCTGCGGTTCGTGCGGGACCGCGAGTTGCGCGGCGTCGACGTCATTCTCAATCCCGACGAGACGGTCCGGATCACGCGGGGACCCTACGCGTGGCGGTCGTCGATGGTGCGCACGCCGACGCGGATCGACACGCTGCTCGTGTCCGGGTCGATCGACCAGTCGCTCTGGGCGTCGCTGATGGAGAACGAGTTTCTCGGTGACATGCCCTACAACGACAAGGGCATTCTCGTCGACGAGCTCGACCGGGTCTTCCAGTGGCAGCTCGACTTCTCGCGTCAGATCCAGCCCGGAGACGCGTTCCGCGTGGCGTTCGAGCGCCAGGTGCGCCCGGACGGGTCCATGCGCGGAGGCCACGTGATCGCCGCCGAGTTCGTGAACGTCGGCAAGGCGTACCGCGCGCTCTGGTTCGATCCCAACGGAGACGGGAAGGGGTCCTACTACGACGAAGAGGGTCAATCGGTGCGACGCGCCTTCCTGCTCAAGCCGCTGAGCTTCCGGCGGATCTCGTCGCGGTTTTCCAACGGGCGGCGCCACCCGATTCTCAACACGGTCCGCGCGCACCGCGGCGTCGACTACGCGGCCGACACGGGGACTCCCGTGATGGCGACCTCCGACGGCGTGGTCCAGCACCGGGGTGCGCTCGGCGGACTCGGCAACGCCGTCGTCCTGGCCCACGCGAACGGCTTCACCACCCGGTACGGGCACCTGAGTCGTTTCGCGGCCGGGGTTCGAACCGGGTCGCGGGTCTCGCAGGGTGAGGTGATCGGCTACGTCGGCATGACGGGACTCGCGACCGGGCCGCACCTGCACTACGAGATGATCCGCAGCGGGCGTCACGTCGATCCGCTCGCGGTCGATCTGCCCAACGGCGATCCGGTGCCCACCGAAGCGATCGACCGCTGGTCGGCCGAGTTGACGCCGCGGGTGGCGCTCCTCGAGTCCGTGCCGATGGCGGGCGGGGCGCGGTACGTCGACTCCGACACCGATGCTCCGGACGACGCCCCGGGCGACGAGACCGACGACGACCGTCCGTGACCGGGCTCCTGGTCGCCGGCCTGGGTGCGCTGCTGGTCGGGCTCTGGGTCGCCTGGGTCTACCGCTCGCGTGAACTGCCGATTCCCGGTCGCGGGTGGCTCGCGGCCCTGAGGATCGCGGTCGTCGCGATCGTGATCCTGCTTCTCGCCGACCCCCTCCTGCCCGGGGGCGCGGCGGCCGGCCCCGTGACCCGATGGCTCGTCGTGGACGGCTCCCGGTCGATGGGTGTATCCGGCGAGTCGGCCGAGAGCCCGTGGGAGCGGGCTCGGACTCGGGTGGGCGAGGCCGACGACCGCACCCGGGTGGCGCTCCTGCAGGACTCCATGGGGTCGGTGGCGAACCGGGACTCCGTGCTCGCGCGCGATCCGGTGGAGGGAGCCAGCCGGCTCGCTCCCCTCCTGAGGCGGGCGGCGGAGTCGGGGGCCCGCGAGGTCACCGTGGTCTCCGATCTCCGCATCGCCGATGGACTCGAGGTGGCGGCGCTCCGGGACGCGCTGGGCGTGGAACTCCGCTTCGTCGACGTGGGAGAAGCGGTGCGTTCCGCCGGTATCGCCGGGCTGAGCGCGCCGGAGACCGGTCGCGCGTCGACGCCCGCCGAGGTGACGGTCGAGGTCTTCGGGACCCTGGCCGCGTCCGGCGAGGAGGCGCGGGTCGAGGTTCTCCGCGACGGCGAGCCGGTCGGCGAGGAGCAGGTTCGGCTCCCCGGTGCGGGCCGCACGATCTCGGTGACCCTCCCGGTCGCGCTGCCGGACTCCGCTGGATCGGTGCTCTGGACGGCCCGCGTGGCGCTGCCCGACGATCGCTTTCCCGCCGACGACACGCGGTCGGCCTTCACCGACGTGGATCCGCTCGAGGGTCTGGTGGCGCTGCTCTCCTGGCGTCCGAACTGGGAGCCGCGCTTCGTTCTGCCCGTCCTCGCGAGAGTAACGGGCCTGCCGGCCCGCGGGTGGCTGGCGGTCGGAAACGATGCGTGGCTGCCGATGGACGGGTCCGGCGGCGTACTCGACGGCGCGGCGGCCTCCCGCGTCGCCGACGATGCGCGCGTGCTCGTGGTCCACGGCCTGACCGGGAACGCACCGGAGTGGCTGGTGCGGGCGCAGGCGACCGGCCGGCGGGTCGTGGTCTTCGCGGGCGACCGGGAGGGGGCCGAGAGCGCCGGCATGAGCGCCCTGGCCGGACGTCCCGGCGAGTGGTACGCGGCAGCGGCGTCGGGCCCGCTCGCCGGTGCGTTGACGGGCGTCCCCTGGGCCGACCTGCCCCCGCTCTCGTCGCCGCTGGCCGCCGACTCCTCGGTGGGAGTGGGCCTCGCACTCGAGCGGACCGGGGGCGAGCGGCTGCCCGGGCTCGTGCTTCAGGATCGGGGGACGCGGCGCCGGGCCGTCGTCGCGGCCGATGGCTTCTGGCGGTGGGGCTTCCGCGGGGACACGGGGGCCGATGCCTACGACCGTCTCTGGTCGGGGGTCGCGGGCTGGCTCCTCGCTCTGGACGACGGGGGCCTCGGCGGACGAGTCGGGCCCCTGGAGCGGGTCGCCGCCGCCGACGCAGAGGTGCCGTGGTCGGCGGTGCCCGCCGCCGGAGGACGCGTCGCCGTCACC
>JAHHMJ010000179.1 GCA_018678395.1 Gemmatimonadota bacterium
CACCCGCCCCGTGATCTCGGCGGCGGCCGGCTTGGGCTGCGGGTAATACCAGGCGGCCCCGGCGTTGGTGCGCCCGCCCACATCGATGTCGAGGTACGACGCCGTTCCCTTCCACGGGCAGACCGAAGTTCTGGAGCTGTCCGAGAAATACTCGGCGCGCAGGGACGCGCGAGGGAAGTAGTGATTTCCTTCGATGACGACGGTGTCGTCGCTCTCCGCGATCACCTCACCGTTCCACGTCGCGCGCATCCGATCCCTCCAGGTGTTGATTCGTCAACGGGTCGTAGGAGAACCGTTCGAGTGGGCGCGGAGTTCCGGGAAGGCCCGCGGACCAACTACCCGTGAGGGAGGCGGGGCCGCCCGGTTACCCCGACGCTGCAGGCGACGAGCGCCCCGCAGCGTCGGGCCCGGCGGCCCCTCACTCCATTACGCCTATCGAGCCAGCAGATCCCGGATCTCGGAGAGCAGCGTCTCCTCGGCCGACGGCGGCGCGGGCGCCGCGGGTGCGGCTTCCTCGGCCCGCTTGGCGCTGTTGTAGCCCTTCACCATGAAGAAGACGGCGACGGCCACACCGAGGAAGGTGATGATCTCGTTGAAGAAGTTGCCGTAGTTGATGGTGACGGCGCCTGCCTCCTGCGCTGCGGCGAGGGTCGCGTACGGACCGGCGGGTGAGCCCTCGCTGAGCACGAAGTACAGCTGACCCAGGTCGATGCCGGCAGTGGCCTGCCCCACGATGGGCATGAACACGTCGGCCACCAGGGACCCGATGACCGTGGCGAAGGCGGCACCAATGACGATGCCGACCGCCATGTCGAACATGTTGCCCTTGAGGGCGAATTCCTTGAATTCCTTGAGCACGAGGCCACTCCTCGGTGTAGGTTCGAGCGAGGCCGCCGGATGGTGGCCTGCACTGACTCCGTGACCACATGTCGATCTCGATTGTCACATCGAGGCCGAATGTGACTCCCGCATCCCCTCGAAGGTCAGACCTCACACAGGCGATGTCCACTGCACCTGTCGAATCCGCTGCCGAGGCCCGGACCGACGAAGAACTCGTCGAGCGGATCCGGTCGTCCGATCGCAGCGACCTGAGGGAGTTCGAGGAATTGATGAATCGACACGCGCCCCGTGTGATGACCAATTGCCGCCATCTCACGGGATCCTCCACCGATGCCGAAGACCTCACCCAGGAGGTGTTCGTGAAGGTCTTCTTTCGGCTCGATCGCTTCGAGGGTCGGGGTGCTTTCGGTGCGTGGATCCAGCGTATCAAGGTCAACCACTGCCTCAACCACCTCAAGAAGCAGAAACGGCGGCGGGACGTCGGCCTCGACGACCCCTCCGTGGCCACTGCCGAGCAACTGCACACCCCGGCCCGGGCGGACGCCGCCCTGGAGTCGTGGGACGATCGCGCGGTGATCGGTGAGGTCCTGGGCCTCATGGGTGACACGCTCCGGATCCCCCTCGTGATGTGCGACGTCGACGGCTTCGCGTATCAGGAGATCGCCGATCACCTCGGCGTCGGGCTCTCGGCCGTGAAGATGCGCATCAAGCGTGGCCGCGAGGAGTTCCGGCGGCTGTATCTCGACCTCACCGGGAGAGAGGCGTGACCCGCGACGACGAGGTCGACCCCGGCGAGCCGATCCGCCGCCTGGCCGATCTGGAGGAAGCCGCCCCCCCTCAGCTCCGGGAGCGGGTCCGCAACTCCATCCGCCGCCGCCTTCTCGCCGGTGATTTGCTGGACTTCTCCGTCTTCGCCCCCGCAAGGGTTCTGGTTACCTACGTGACCGGCCTCTTCGAAGCTCTCATGGGTGGGCGGTCTGCGACGGTCGATCGGTCCTCTCCCGCGTCCGGCCCTCCCCCCACATCTCAGGACGAGTCATGAGTGAACTCCTCGAGCAGATCCGAATCGCGTTTTCACAACTCTGGCTCGACATGGTGAGCTGGACTCCTCGACTCGTCGTGGGTCTCCTCCTGGTGGTGGCCGCGGTGGTGGCCGCCAAGATCGTGGAGCGGGTCCTGCGAGGGCTGCTGAAGAAGATCGGCATCGACGGCGCCCTGCGTTCTCTGGGGCTCGATGCCGTGGGCAGCTCGGTGGGCCTGACCAAGACCTTGAGCGACCTGATCCCCCGGTTCGTCTTCTATCTCCTGCTCTTCCTCTTCGCCCGCACGGCCGCCGACGCCCTCGGGCTGGAGCCGATTTCGTCGGCTATCGGGACGTTCATGGCGTACCTCCCCAACGTGCTCGCCGCGGCGCTGGTGCTCGTATTGGGAGGAGCCGGAGCTCAGTTCGCGGGGAAGGCGGTCACCCGCGCCGCCGAAGGAACGGGGATCGAATTCGCCGGGTCCCTGGGCGCCATGGCGGGGGCCATCCTCCTGTTCGTCGTCGTGGTGACGGCCATCAGTCAGTTGAAGATCGACACCGAGATCGTGCGCATACTCACCTGGTCCAGTCTCGGCATGCTCGTCCTGGCCTTCGGATTGTCGTTCGGTCTGGGTACCCGAGACATCACGCGCAACATCGTCGCGGGCTTCTACGCCCGGAAGACCTTCGAGATGGGTCGGCGAGTGGAGCTGGGCGGGGAGTCGGGGCGACTCACGGCGATCACCCCGACGCAGACCCTGCTCGACGACGATGGGACGATCGTCGCCGTATCGAACCGGGCCTTTCTCGAGCAGACGGTGCGGCAGTTCCCGGAGTCGTCGTCGCCGATGTGACTTTCCGGGGTGGGGTGTGGTCGTTCCGGGTGAAGGGGTCTCTCGAGGTCCCCGCACACGACACCACCCTGGAACAGGACCATACATGAAGATCGATCTTCGCTCGCTTGCAGCCGCCCTCCTCCTGGCAGGCATCCTCGCCGCGCCGGCGTCTGCTCAGGACGAGAAGGAGCTCGGCTGGTTCAACAACGCCGAGCTCACCTTCGTGACCACGGGCGGCAACGCCGCCCAGAGCACCTTCGGGCTGAAGAGCGCCCTCGAGCGCATCTGGGACACGTCGGCACTCCGGATTCAGGTCGGCGGGATCCGCACCTCGTCGACGACGAGCATCCGGACGGCCTCCGGGTCGGCGAGCGCCTTTACGGTCGACGAGACCTCGACCAGCGACGTCACCGCCGAGAACTACTTCGCGCGCGGCCGGTACGAGCGCAACGTGTCCGAGGCCTTCTTCGTCTACGGGGGCGCCGGCTGGGATCGCAACACCTTCGCTGGGGTCGACAACCGCTACGGCTTCGTGGGCGGGGTGGGGCGGGCCTGGTCGGAGACGGAGACCTTCAAGCTGCGCACCGACGTCGGTCTCACCTACACGATCCAGGACGACGTGGTGGAGGACCCGTCGCGCAGCGACAGCTTCGCCGGTCTCCGGGCCGGATACGGGCTCACCCGCCAGCTCTCGGCGACCACCACCTTCGGCAGCGACCTGATCGTCGACGAGAACCTCGACGATACGGACGACCTCCGCGCCGACTTCACCAACTCGGTAGCGGTGGCCATGAGCGGATCCCTGGCCCTGAAGGCCAGCCTGCAGCTTCTCTACGACAAGCAGCCGGCGCTCGAACAGCTTCCGCTGGGTACCACCGGTGACACCGTGTTCAACCCGCTGGGCACGACCGATCGTGTCTTCACGCTGGCGGTGGTCTTGACGTTCTGACC
>JAHHMJ010000656.1 GCA_018678395.1 Gemmatimonadota bacterium
CGACGACGGCCGGCGCCGGCCGGCAGCAGCTCCCGATCGGCGGGTCCTCCACCGCGGACGTCTCCTCGGGGGTCAGGGTCTCCGTCAGGTGCGTCACCCACACGTGGTCGCGATCGTCGACGAAGACGCCGGTCACCGAGCCCATGACCCAGAGGTCGGGCATCTCGAGCGGCCAGGTGGGATCGACCTCGAAGGTGGGCGTGGTCTGCGCGTTCTCACCCACCGAGCCGCCCGACTCCCCGCCCACTCGGTCGCCGACCTCCGCTCCGCAGGCACCCAGAGCGAGAGCGAGAACGAGGGTCGCTGCAGCGGCCCGTGGATCGGCGATCGACATGTGTCCTGCTCCGGCTCGAGTCGGATGGACGGCGCCGGAAAGTGGGAGTCCCGCGCCGGGAGAGCAATTCACAGGCCGTGCGCCCCCGTACTTCCTCCCGCGCGCGCGCGCCCGCGAGTAGCCTGCATTTGGAAACTGCAACCGACGACTGCCGGCCGTGCGCCGATCCCCGGTACCATCCGGTTCCGGGGGCGCCACCCCGCCCACCGGGTCGGGCGAGGCACGGGTTGACCCACGCCCGCGACCACGTCACCATCCGGCACGTCATCGGTCATGGGGCGGAAACGACCGTCCCCTCCCCCTCCGAAGGAAGCGCACGAATGAAATCCACGCTTCGGGCTCTGGCCGTGGTCGTCGGAGTTACCGCGGGTTGGGGATGCCTCGATGACTCCATCACAGGAGAGCGGCCGCTCTCCATTCAACTCGCCGTCAATCCCTCGGCGGCTTCCGTGGCCGAGACGGTCACCGCCTCGTTCGAGGCCACCGGGTCCGGCATCCAGGGCGTAATCCTGGACTGGGGCGACGGTGTGGTCGACTCGCTCGTGCTGTCCGGGCGCGTGGTCGAGGCGGCGTCCGATCTGGACCACGCCTACGGGGTGCCGGGAACGTTCACCGTCACCGCGATCGTCGAAGATCAATCCGGTTCGGACTCGGCTTCCCGGTCGGTTCAGATCAACTGACGGGTAGTGAGCCTTCGACATCGAAGTATTTGACGGCGCGCGGTTCCCCGACGTATCCTGCCGGAAATCTTCCGCAGCGAGATGTTTACACCGGGTTGTTCGCGGGGGTTCCTCAGCCTCTACGGAGGTCGAGGAGCGCCCGCTGTTCCCGCGTCTCCGTGCGGAGGGTGAGATGGACGTCCGTGTCGTCCACGCCTCATTCGACGGAGGTCTCGGTATGCAACTCGACGTTCGAAGCGGTGGGAGAAGGAGAAGGCCCGGCCTTCTCCGAGGGTGGGGAGCAGTAGGCGCGATGATCGCGCTGTTGGGCCTGTCGGCTGAATCCGTGGCCGCGCAGGAGGGACGGATCTCCGGGACGGTGTCCGACCCTGCAGGAACGCCTCTGCCGGGCGTCCAGGTGTACATCCCCGGTCTTCAGATCGGCGGATTGTCCCGGGCCAACGGTCGGTACCTGATCCTGAACGTCCCGGCCGGGACCCACACCGTCCGCGCAGAGCGGATCGGTCTCGGGTCCTCGGAAGAGGAAGTGACGGTCGCGGAAGGTGGTACTGCGGTCGCGAACTTCATTCTCGAAGCTCAGGCGCTTGGTCTCGACGAGATCGTCGTCACGGGTACCGCCGGTGCAGCACGCCGGCGCGAGATCGGAAATGCGATCACGCAGCTGAACATCGCCGACGTGCCCGACCGTCCGACGCAGGTTTCGGATCTTCTCCAGGGCGCCGCCCCGGGGATCGAGCTGACCGGTGGTGGTGGGCAGCTCGGCCAGGGCAAGCAGATTCGGCTCCGCGGCAACTCGTCCGTCTCGATGACGAACCAGCCCATCATCTACATCGATGGCGTTCGCATGATGGACGGCGCGTTCCCGCGCGTGCGCTCGGCTGCGGTGTCGCCGCAGGGTCGTGGTGCTCAGATCACCGCGAGCCCGCTCGACAACATCAACCCGAACGACATCGAGCGGATCGAGGTCCTCAAGGGCTCGGCCGCGACGACGCTGTACGGGACCGAGGCTTCGGCCGGTGTGATCCAGGTGTTCACCAAGCGCGGTACCCGCGGCGCCCCGGTCTGGACGGCCGAGATGCAGCAGGGCACGGGTTGGGCCAAGCAGTACGGCGCCAACGGCGTGAACTACATGAACATGGAGCACTTCCTGCGCGGTCCGTGGTGGGGCGGTGGGTACGACGGTGGTGAGTTCGGGCGCGCTTGCGTGACCGACGACCAGCCGGACAACCCGTCGTCGCCCGCGTTCGACGAGACGACCAAGAACGGCACTTGGGAGGGCGTGAACTCGTCGGCCGACGGCAACTGCCGCTACCCCGGTGCGCAGTGGTACCAGAACTACAACCTGTCGGTGCGCGGCGGGAACGAGACCCTGCAGTACTTCCTGTCGGGTGGGTACCAGGACGACACCGGCATGATGCCGCTCGACGAGCAGGAGAAGTACACCCTGCAGGCGAACTTCACGATGTCCCCGACCGACAACCTGCAGCTGCAGTGGTCGAC
>JAHHMJ010000627.1 GCA_018678395.1 Gemmatimonadota bacterium
ATCATGGTGCTCGTCCACGCGCAGCGGGCGGGGCATCACCCGATCGCTCTCGTCGGAGGCGCGACCGGACTGATCGGGGATCCGTCGGGCAAGAAGAGCGAGCGGCCGCTCCTGACCCGGGCCGACATGGAGGCGAACGCGCTCGGCATCCGGCGTCAGCTCGAGCACTTCCTCGACTTCGAGACGGACCGCAATCCGGCGCGGATGCGCAACAATCTGGATTGGCTGGGGCAGACGCATCTGCTCGATTTCCTGCGGGATATCGGCAAGCATTTCTCGGTGAACGCCATGCTGCGCAAGGAGTCCGTGCGGCGTCGGGTCGAGAGCGAGGAGTCCGGGATCAGCTTCACGGAGTTCAGCTACCAGCTGCTCCAGGCGGCGGACTTCCTGCACCTCTTCGAGTCGGACGGGTGCTCGGTCCAGATGGGGGGCAGCGACCAGTGGGGCAACATCACGGCCGGCGTCGAGTTGGTGCGCCGCGTCGCCGGCGGAGCCGCCCACGGCGTGGTCTCACCGCTGGTCACCACGTCTACGGGCACGAAGTTCGGCAAGACGGAGGATGGTACGGTCTGGCTCGATCCCGAGCGGACGTCTCCCTACCGGTTCTACCAGTTCTGGATCAACGTCCCGGACGACGACGTCGGCCGGTACCTGCGCTTCTTCACCCTGCTCGACCGCGACGAGATCGAGGCCCTGGATGCGGCGACCGCCGCGGAGCCCCACCGGCGAGCTGCCCAGAAGGCCCTCGCCGAGGACGTGACGCGGCGGGTCCATGGTGCGGAGGGGCTGGAGCGGGCGGTGCAGGCCACGAGGGCGCTCTTCGGGGGAGATCTCGAGGGTCTCAGCGGCGACGAGATCGGGGACATCTTCTCGGACGTCCCCTCGTCGTCGATCGGGTCGGACGAACTCGACGCGGGGATGGGATTGCTCGCCCTGTTGGCGGATACGGGCCTGTGTTCCTCTCGGGGAGACGCCCGACGTCAGGTGGATGGCGGGGGGATCTACCTGAACAGCGTCCGGATCGAGGATTCCGGGCGGGAGATTCGCCGCGGGGACTTCATCGACGGGCGCTTCCTGGTGCTGAGGAAGGGCAAGAAGAGCTACCACCTCGTCGAATTCGCCGGCGACGCCTGAGCCCGGGGCGGGAGCGGGATCCGTACTACCAGACGTTCGAGTAGGCATGCAAGACCCGGTTCCGTACACCAGAAAAGGGCGCCCCCGAATGGGAGCGCCCTTTTCTGTACCCGATCACGGGTGGCGATCAGAACATCTTCTGCCAGCCGACCGAGAAGCCCCAGTCCTGGGCGATGCGGAAGTTGTCGTAGTCCTGGTGGACCGGCCAGATGAACTCCACCGAGAGACGGTGGCCTTCGAGGCCACCTTCCGGCATCAGGACGTTCAGGCCCAGCGGGATCTCCACACGCTTGCCGCCGCTGAAGATCGGGTCTTCACCCGGGTCGCGGCCGATGTCCACGTCGTCGGGCACGCCCGCGATGCTGCCCCACGACAGCGCGCGGACACCGGACGTGATGGCGAAGAAGTCGTTCAGGCGGTAGCCGAGCCAGCCGTTGGCCTCGACGACGTCACCGAGCCGATAGTCGCGATCGTTGTCGTTCAGGCGGAGTCTCGCCTTGATCTGGGCGCCGACCGTTCCGAACGAATTCTGATGCATGGCGCTCACGCCGGGCACGGCGGAGATCGACCCCGATCCGGGCTGCATCTCGTACGGCAGGATCTGCTCCTGCAACACGAGCAGGTCTCCCATCTTGTCGGTGCTGCCGACGGGCAGTTCCACGCCGGCGGAGATCGAGACCCGCGTCGCGTCGCCCTCGTAGACCTGGAACAGCCCCTCGGCCGTCACGTCGGCGAGCCCCGCTGCGCTCGTCTCGATGAAGAACTGCTCATCCGCGACGTCGCGGTTGCGGTCGACCCAGGCGGCGTCGACGACCAGTGTGAACGACTCGCTCGCCCCGAACGACAGCACGGCCCGATGCATTCGGTCGCGGCGCTGGAAGGGCGTGGAGTCGTAGAAGTCCAACACCGTGATCGGCGCCACCAGGTCAGTGCCGAACTGGACACCGTCGAATTTGGTGTTCGAGAAGATGTAGCGGAGCTCGACGGCGCCCGCCGGAAGAGCACGGTCCGCCACGATACCCGTGGGCGGCGCCGCATCCGGACGGTTGTCGGTCCACACGTAGTCCTGAGCCGAAAGGGGTGCGGCTGCGAGAATCGCGGCGCAAGCCACCCAGCAACGTCGTGCAAGCATCCCCTTTTCCTCCGAGCGGTGGGGCGTGGTTCCGGGATCAAACCCGTCTCCTCCAAATCTGGGGACGGATCGATCCGGAACACAACAAAAGATTTTGAACGTTCAAAACACCGTTTGCCATTCGGCGGTGAGAATCCAGTCCGTTTCCAGCTGCGGTCCGCTCGGATCCTGTACCACCGGAAGGGCCATCTCCACGGCCAGGCGGTGACCCGCCAACGCGCCCGAGGGGATGTGGTAATTCAGACCCAGGGGGATATCGACGCGATTTCCGCCGCGAGTCTCAGGTACGATGGTCGGCACCATGCGGGGATTCATGAAGGTCGGGTCCGCACCGTCGAAAGGCGCCCCCCCGTTTGCCCCTCGGTGGTTCTACCGGGCCGGGCTCCGGTCACAGGGCGTCGGGAGCTCGCAGGACGCCGTCGGGAATACCGAAGGCGTCGACGAGGAACTCCGCCTGCTCCGCGACGTCGCGGCAGAGTCGGTTGACCTGCGCTCGGATCGCCTCGCTCTTCGGCCCCTCGAAGTATCCCGCCTCGAGGAACCAGGCGCGGTCGGCCTCCAGGCGCTCCAGAGCGAAGAGGCAGGCGAGCGTCCGAAGTGTTTCGGAGATGCCGGGCGTGGGGGCTCGCTTCACGCCCTCCAGGAAGGCGTCGAGCAGTAGACCCTCCGTGTGGGCCCGTGCGAGCGCGACGAGGTGATCCTGTACCTCGTTCATGGCGGCGAAGGACCCCATGCCGGCGTCCAGGCGTCCCTTGAGGCGG
>JAHHMJ010000497.1 GCA_018678395.1 Gemmatimonadota bacterium
GCCGCCGAGTCATCCGTGACTCGGCGGCGGGTCGGCCGCGAGGAGTGGGGCCACCAGATCGGGCCGCAGGACCGGTTCCTCACTCAGCACCGCAGCGGCCTCGACGGTGTGCGCCAGTTCACGGAGGTTCCCCGGCCAGCGGTGACCCTCCAGAAGCGGACGCAGCTCCGGCGAGAGGAGTCGCTCTCGCAGCCCGTGGCGCCGCACTGCCGCGTCGAGAAACCGGCGGGCCAACGGCAGGATGTCTTCCACCCGCTCCCGCAGCGGGGGCAGGGTCACCGACAGGAGCGCGATCCGGTGGTAGAGATCCTCACGGAAGCGACCCTGCGCACGATCCTCGCCGAGCGGGTGGCAAGTCGCCGACAGCAGGCGGAAATCCACGTCGACCTCCTTGGACGAGCCGACCGGACGGATGCGGCGCTCCTCCACGGCCGTGAGGAGCTTGGCCTGCTGCGGTGGCGGGAGGTCGGCCACTTCGTCGAGGAACAGCGTCCCTCCGGTCGCGGCCTGGATCAGTCCCACCCGGTCCGCGTGTGCGCCGGTGAACGCCCCGCGCACGTGGCCGAAGAGCTCGCTCTCGAAGAGGGCTTCCGGGATCGCGGCGCAGTTCACGACGGTCAACGGCCGATCCGCGCGCCTGCTGCCCGCGTGAAGATGCCGGGCGAGGAGGCTTTTTCCGGTCCCGGTCTCACCGAGAATCAGGACGGAGGCGTCGACCGCTGCGGCCCGTGCGAGGAACGTCCGCACCCGAGCGAGGGCGGTGCTGGCTCCGAGGAGGGGCGGAAGCGATGTCATGCTCCACGGTGCCGGGTGGCCAGGGGCACCTCCATGGGGCGCGGGGCAGCGCCCGACTGGCCCCCCCCGCTCGGCTTGCCGATCTTCGAGCCATGAACGCCCTGTACAGCCGTGACGACGAGGAGCGGTTGCGTACCGACGTACGGGCCGGTCGAGCCCTGGTGTGTCCGGTGTGCTCGACTCCCCTCGAACGACGCTCCGTCGAACCACGGTCGGACGTCGCCTACGTACGGTCGCGGTGGTGGCTGCACTGCGGCGGCTGCAACCGCTCTCTCGTGCTCGACGCGCCGCGCCAGAGGCGTAGGTGACCCCGCCGGAGACCGCACCTCGCTGGTGGGTGTTCGCCGGGCGCGCAGTCCTCCTGCGCACGGGGTGGGTCGCCGGCGACGGGATCCCTCCGGCCGAAGAGGACCCCCGCCCTGCGGCCCCTCTGCTCTCCACCCCGACCTCACGCTTCGAGGCGCTCTGGCTCTCGAGCGACAGCGGCCTCGGCGTGATCGAACGCGAGACCGCACCCGACGCCGGAACGCCCCCCCCGCCCACCGGGGCCGAGGGCATGCGAGAGCCGGCACAGGCGCTCGTCGAGGGGCCGCAGCCCCCGGCACCTCGGGGGTACGAATGGGTCGATCTCCGACACGCCGCGTCGGCGATGGCTCCCGACGTCTTCCACAGGGCCGGGCGGGCCTGGCAGCTCCTGGAATGGCGACGCACGCATCGCTATTGCGGAGTCTGCGGCGGGCCGACGGCGGTCGGCCCCTACGACGCCCTCGCCTGTACCCTGTGCGACCACCTGCACTTCCCGCGGTTGTCACCCGCGGTGATCGTGCTCGTCCACGACGGCGACCACGCGCTGCTGGGTCGCGGTCCCCGTCTGCCGGAGGGCATGTACTCCACGCTCGCAGGGTTCGTCGAGCCGGGCGAGTCCCTCGAGGCCGCCGTCCATCGCGAGATCCTGGAGGAGGCGGACGTGCGCATCGACGACCTGCGTTACCTCGGAAGCCAGCCGTGGCCGTTCCCGCACTCGCTCATGATCGGCTTCACCGCGCGCTGGATCTCGGGCACGCCCCGACCCGCCGACGGCGAGCTGGAGGAGGTCGGCTGGTTCCACCGGGATGCCCTGCCCCGGATCCCGGGGCCCGTATCGATCGCTCGCGCCCTCATCGACGCGTGGCGTCGCGGTGACGTGGGCTGACCGGCCACGGTTGCCGTTCGCCCGCGCCCGCCCGAGCTTGCCCACCTGCGCCCCCCGACTACCGGAGTCCCTCGCCCGATGCAGCGATCGTCCAGACGCGCCGAGCCGGCCGGCATCCGCGCCGCGCCCATCCTTCTCGGCGCCGCAGCGCTCGCCGCGCTGGTCCTGTCGTCCGCACCCACGTCGGCCCAGGCGCCCGAGCGTGGACCGGTGGTGCTCAGCCTGGGTTTCGGCGCACGGGCACAGGGCCTCGGCGGCGCACTGCAACCGGGCGAGCAGGACCCCGACGCGGTCTTCGCCAACCCGGCCCTCGCCGCCCTCGCCGGGGGGTTCGGGCTCGGTTGGCAGCGCTTCGACAGCGAAGGCACCGCAGTCAGCGTATCCTCGGCCCGATCGTGGTTCGGTGGAGGCATCTTCGGGGGCGTTCAGGCCCTCGACTGGAA
>JAHHMJ010000197.1 GCA_018678395.1 Gemmatimonadota bacterium
CCTCGCGGGTGTCGCGGCGCAGACCCGCGCGAAGGGCCTTGAGCGCGCTCTCCTTGGCGCTCCAGAGCAGGATCGTCCGTTGGTCTCGGGCAGAGCCGGCCGCCTCGCGGCGCATTTCGGCCCGTTCGGCTTCGGTGAAGAAGAGGTCGACCGTTGCGTCGTCCAGTGGGCGCACCTCCTCCAGATCACAGCCCAGGGGACCCCGAGGCGCGACAGCGGCCGCGGCCCACGGCCCACTGTGGCTGATCGATAGAACGGGGCCCGGTCGGTCGTCGACGAAAGCCTCCGGCGCTCCGTCGGGCGCGGGCCGGATGCCGACCCGGGCGAGGTCGCTCGGGGACTCACCCAGACGCGCCCAGTGGGCCACGGCCCGCTTCGCGGCCCACCGCCCACGAAGCCAGTCCGCACGGCGCTTGGGCACGTGGAGGCCGGCGAGCGTCTTCCGCTCCACCGGATCCAGCCAGGCATCGGCGGCCGGGACGTCCCGTTCGTGGACGACCCGGACCCGGGTGCCCCCCGGGGTCGTCACGAACCGCGGAAGCCCGACCGCAGGGCCGCCAGGCGAGCTGCGTCGACCGTGTCCGGAGCCGCCACGGTTCGATAGCCCTCGACCCGAAGCAGAGGTCGGCCCCGACCGTCCACGACCTCGGCATCGAAGGCTCCGTCGGGTCGGCGCTGCACCACGGCATGGACGGGATCGGCCCCGTTCCATGCCCCGTTGCCTGCGAGGAGCCGGATTCCCGCCAGGCCCGCGGGCAGGCGGAGGTGGGGATCGTCGGCGAGTTCCAGAACGCCGGCAGTCTGGAAGCAGAGCTCGATCCACCGGGGCGGGAGCAACATGGGTGCGTTGGCCGGCTCGACGTCGGCCTGGAGACGGGTCGCCATCCGTCCCACGGCGCTCGCGGCTCCCGAGGCCCACGCGCCGCCCAGGACCTGGTACGTCGGTCCGTGGAAGTACACGCGATAGACGGCCTCCCGGTCCGCGACTCCGTTCACCGGATCGGCAGGTGCGCCCGAGCGGAGAGCCTCGGAGAGCCGCGCGTCGAGCGGTGTCGATTGCTCGGCGCCCGCGACGGCGCCGGGGGGCGCGAGGCGGACCGTGCCGCTGAAGTGGATCGTTTCCCGGTCCTCATCCAGCCGTTCCAGATGGCGGACTCCGATGAGACGCGCCCGGACCACGAGTTCGTCGCCGTCTCGAAGCGCCACGCCCTCGAGGCGCACGACGCGGGCCTCGTCGCGGTAGAACTTGAAGGGCGCGTGGAAGCCGACATCGTCGACCGACACCACGGTCCACTCCGGGGCCAGAAGGCCGGCCAACTCGGCGAAGCCCTCGATTCCCATGACGCCCGGCAGCACCGGAGTCCCCTCGATGCGGTGGTCGTCGAGGAAGGGCTGGATAGCGGGATCGAGACGGGTCTCGACGGTCAGCCCTCGGTAGGTGTCGTAGAAGGCGGCGCCGCTGGTCATCGGTCCCGGGCGGAACCCCGCCGGAGACCGGACCGAGGAGCCTTCGGGTCCTCCCGGACCTTCCAGCAGCCGCCCCAACTCCAACCCGACCACGATCTCGCGGAATCCGCTGTCGAGACGCAGCTCTCGGCCAACGACCGGCAGACCGGCCTCCGGGGGCAGCATATCGATGCCCGCTGCGGCCATCATCTGGGGAATCGAGCCCCGGGACGCCATGCCGATGTCGCGCCATGCGGTCCAGTCGACTGCCAGCCCTCGGGCCCCACGGGTGCCCGACAGCGCGGACGTCGCCTTCACGAGAAAGTCGTTTGCGGCCGAGTAGTCGGTCTGCCCGGCGTTGCCGAACCGACCGGCGACGGAGCTGAAGACCACAGCGGCACCCAACGGTGTCGAGCCCAGCGCCCGGTGGAGGTTGAACCAGCCGTCGGCCTTCACGTCGAACACCCGGTCGAATTCCTCGTCCGGCTTGTCCTCGATGCGCCGGCTCACCTCGAGCCCGGCGGCATGGACGAGGACGTCGACCCGTCCGTGGCGACCCACGACATCGGCCACGACCGAGTCCACTCCCTCGGCCTCGAGCAGGTTGACGGAGTGGTAGGTGGCAGACCCTCCGGCGGCTTCGACCATCCGGATCGCCGCCAGCGCCGCCTCGGCCCGCTCGAGCCGGGCCAACTCGCGCTCGACCTGAACGGGGGTGACCCGCTGGCCGCTCGCCGAGAGGCGCTGGAAGATGTCGCGCTTCAACCCGTCCCGATCGGACGATACGCGCATGACTTCGGGGTCGTCGGCGTCGGGCGCCGGCGCGAGGTCGAGGAGGTGGAAGTGACCCCCGCCCGCCTGGCGTGCGAGCTCTCCGACTCCGGCCGCCACGATGCTTCCCGCGGCTCCGGTCACGAGGAACACCGAATCGGCGTGGAGGTCGACGCCGGTCTCGTCCGTCCCGAGCGGGACTTCCGTCACGGTCACACCCCACCGGCGGCCGTCCTGGAGCCCTACCTCGACCGTGCTGCGGTCGAACAGGCTCTCATCCAGGAGGTCCCGGGCGACGGCGCGCGAGTCCACGTCGCCGACGTCCACCACCTTGCACATCAGAGACGGCCGCTCTCGGGCGAGGGCCTTCACGAACCCGGAAACGGCCCCACCGAGGGGGTTCGATGCCCCGCCGTCGTAGCCGAAGGCACCACCCATGCGAGTTCCTGCGAGGAGGAACCGCTGGTCGCCGTCGAAGTCGGGGCCCAGGATCCGAACGAGCCGGTGCAACGCCTTCACGCGCAGCGCGGTCGCGGCGCGCCAGCCCTCGAGATCCGTGGACGCCGCATCGGGATCCGGATCGAGCGCGGGGAGCCAATAGACACCTCTCAACGCCCCCTGCTCCAGGAACGGGCGGAGCGTCGCCTCCCAGGTGCCCGGCTCGTCCCGGGACAGCACGATGGCTCGGACCGCGCGCCCCCCCAGTCGGGCCTTCAGCTCGACGGACACACCGGCGGCATCGGGCACGATGGCGACCACGGATCCGGCCCACGGCCCCGCGGTCGTGCGCTCGAAACGCTCGCGGTGCGGGAGCAGCGTCAGGCCAGCGACGCGACGGGGAAGCGCCGCGGCGGCTGCGTCATCGCCTCGAAGCTGGGCGAAGGTCCCGGGGATCGGACGCCCCTCATCGACAGCCGGTGCGGATGCAGCGGAGGGAGGCGCCCAAGGCGACTCGACCCGCATATCCGAAGCGGGTGTCCCGTCCGGCATCCTCTCCGGTGATCCCGCTTCGGAGGGGGCGGAATCGGTACCCGACGGCAGGCGGTCCCGGACGAAGCCGGCCACGTGCTGCAGGGTCGGGTAGTCGCGCAGCTGGAGGTTCTCGTCCCGCTCGATCCCCCATCGCTCCCGGATCGCCGCGAACATCTCGGCCTGCTTCACCGTGTCGATGCCCAGGTCGGCCTCGAGATCGAGCTCCACGTCGAGCATGTCCGTGGGGTAGCCCGTCTTCTCGGCCACGATCTCGAGGATGCCCGCCTCGATGTCGGTGGCGGCGGCGGTGCCCGCCGCCGGTGCGGCGGTCTCGGCTGCCGCGGCCTCGGTCTCCGGGGCCTCCATCGGGGGAGCTGACGTCGCAGCGGGCCCCGTCACAGCAGGCGCCGTTGCCGCGAGCTCCGCCGCGGGCTCCGCGGCCGGTGAGGCCGACGGCACCGAGCCCTTCGGCAAGCGCTCCCGGACGAAGCCGGCCACGTGCTGCAGGGTCGGATAGTCGCGCAACTGGAGGTTCTCGTCCCGCTCGATCCCCCACCGCTCTCGAATCGCCGCGAAGACCTCGGCCTGTTTCACCGTGTCGATGCCCAGGTCGGCCTCGAGATCGAGCTCCACGTCCAGCATGTCGGTCGGATAGCCCGTCTTCTCGGCCACGATCTCGAGGATGCCCGCCTCGATGTCGGTGGCGGCGGCGGTGCCCGCCGCCGGTGCGGCGGTCTCGGCTGCCGCGGCCTCGGTCTC
>JAHHMJ010000407.1 GCA_018678395.1 Gemmatimonadota bacterium
CTCGCCGCGGGCACCATCGAGAACGCCCGGCTCCTGCTCGCCACCGCCGACGGTGCGGCCTGGGGCGACTCGGAGTGGCTGGGCCGGGGGCTCATGGAGCACCCCATCGACCGGTCCATGCACCTGATCACGCGTTCCCCGCTGCTGACTCCCGACCTCGGCGTTTTCGGACCCCATCGATGGGGCTCGAGCCGCGGCGACGCCGAGGGAGCCGCCGTGTGGCGCATGGCGCGTCTCGGCATCGCCGCGGACGAACTCCGCGCCGAGAGTCTGCCCAACGCCTCGCTGCGCGTCCGTGAGCCGAGGGGACGCGCCGAGGCCGCTGCGCAGGCCGTGCTCGAGGCGCCGACCGCCCGCTCGTGGGGACGCAGGCTCGTGCCTTCCGTCCGCGCGCGCCGGCTCATCGGTGATACCGTTCGGGGCGCCGCCCGGGGGATCCGCCGCTTCCGAGCGACCACGCTGCCGTTGCTGGTCGATCTCGAGCAGTGGCCCCATCCGGACAATCGCGTGGTCCTCGAGCCTCCGACCGGCCCCGACGTCCTGCCGGAAGCCCGCGTCCGGTGGCGGTGGACGGCCGAGGATGACGCCCGGCGCGAGCTCCTGGTGGACCGCTTCGTCGACGCCGTCCGGGCGTCCGGCTGGGGCCGGGTGACCCGGACGCCACAAGGCCCGGTCGACCCGAATGCACACCATCACGCGGGCACGACCCGGATGCATGCAGACCCGGAGAGCGGCGTCGTCGATCCCGATCTGTGCGTGCACGGCACCGAGAACCTCTACGTGTGCGGGGCTTCGGTCTTCCCGACGTCCGGCGCCCTCAATCCGACCCTCACCGCGCTCGCGCTCACCCTCCGACTCGCCGATCATCTCGAGCCGCAGTCCGGAGGGTCGGCGCCATGAGCGCACTGATGTCCGACCCCACCCTCGTCGTCCTCGTGTGGGCGTCGCTGGCCGCCTTCGCCGCCGGACTCGGGGTGGTGCCGCGGCTCGTTCGGGGCTCGCTGTCGCGAGGCGCGCTCGGGTGGGCGAACGCCCTGGCGGCCGGGCTCATGCTCGGGGTGGCCTACCTGCTCCTCACCGACGGGCTGGGTGAGGCCTACTGGGCGGGATCCGCGGGCGCCGCGGTAGGGGTCGGTGCGGTGATCCTGATCCGGAGGCTGCTGGGGACGGCCGAACTCGACCTGAACGCGCTCCGCCACGCGGGTCCGGAATATGGCTACCAGGTGATGCTGGTGAACACGGTGCACGCCGCCTTCGAAGGGGTTGCGATCGGCGCGGCGATGTCCGTGTCGACGCCCTTCGGCATCTCGACGGCCCTGGCCCTGGCGATCCACAACGTGCCCGAGGGGATGGTGCTGACGGAGATCCTGCATGGACGGGGCGTGCGTACCCTGCACGCCGCCACCCTCGCCGTCGCGGCCAACCTCAATCAGGTGCTGGTCGCGGTGGTGACCTTCGCGTTGGTGTCGGCCGCACCCGCGGCGCAGCCCTGGGCGCTCGGCATCGCCGTGGGCTCGCTCCTGCAGCTCGTGCTCGCCGAGCTGCTCCCCGAATCGTACCACCAGGCCGGTCACACCAGCATCGCACTCGTGGCGCTGCTCGCGATGGGCATGGTGGTCGGCCTCGCCGGAGTCGGTCCATGAGTGACTTCGTGAGCACCCTGGCCGGCCTGCCCAGCGTCGCGCTCGTCTTCGTCTACGCGCTGATCACCGCGCTGGCGACGGGACTGGGTGCGATCCCGTTCCTGTTCGTGCGCACGTTGTCCGATCGCTTCATCGCGTATGCCAACGCGATCGCGGCGGGCCTCATGGTGGGTGCCAGCTTCGGGCTCGTGGGCGAGGGCACGGCGTACGGGCGACTGGAGACGCTCGGCGGTGCCTTCCTGGGGGTCCTCTTCATCCTGGCGACCCAACGGATGCTGGGCGAGCAGGACGAGGAGGCGCTGGTCTTCGGCGCGGCGACCGGCGAGGGGGCCCGGCGCATGCTCCTCATGATGATCGTCATGACGGTGCACTCGTTCTCGGAGGGCGTCGCGGTCGGTGTCTCGTTCGGTGGGGGGGTCACCCTGGCGACGCTGATCACCGTCGCCATCGCCATCCACAACATCCCGGAGGGGGTCGCGATCACCGCCGTGCTGCGTCCCCAGGGGGTGAGCGTCGCGAAGTGTGCGGGGTGGAGCGTCGTGTCGTCGCTTCCCCAGCCGCTCATGGCGGTGCCGGCGTTCCTCTTCGTCGAGGCCTTCCGACCCGCGCTGCCCTGGGGTCTCGGGTTCGCCGCCGGGGCCATGCTCTTCATGGTCCTCGTCGAGCTCCTCCCCGAGGCGTTCAACCAGGGCCGGCGGACGCAGGTCGCGACGCTGACCACCGCTTCGATCATCGCGATGGTGCTGTTCCAGCGGCTGCTGTAGGCTCGGGCCCGACCAACACTCGAGAGCGCGCTCGTGTCGTAACCGACAGGGACCCCGACCCTCCTCTCCCCCACCCCGATCCCGACCCGGTGCCGATCTCCTACGACGCGCGCGACCTCGACCACGACACCCGTACCGCACTCCCGAAAGCTGCGGTGCCCGCCCTGAGCCTCCTCGCCGCGCTGGCGGTCGCCGCCTCCGCCGCCGCCCAGACGCCACCCCCCTCGGCCACGGCACTCCGCGCCGACGCTCCCCCGATCATCGACGGGCGGCTGGACGACGCGATCTGGACCGAGGCCCCGGTCCTGGACGGTTTCGTCCAGCGTGAGCCGATCGAGGGACGACCCGCTTCGGAGCGCACCGAAGTCCGCATGGCGTACGACGACGAGGCCCTCTACATCGCGGCCTGGCTGTTCGATCGGCGGTCGGACGCCCTGGTGCTGGGCCAGACCCTGCGGGACGCATCGCTCAACGACGCCGACGCCTTCGTGGTGGTCCTGGACACCTACCGCGACCGTCAGAACGGCTTCGTCTTCGGGACGACGCCCGCGGGCATCGAATACGACGGACAGGTGGCGAACGAGGGCCAGGGGGGCGGAGGCGGAGGCATGCGCCGACAGCAGGGCGGGTCCGCAGCCGGCTTCAATCTCAACTGGGACGGCTCCTGGCAGGTCGCGACCGCGACGGACGGCGACGGCTGGTACGCCGAGATGCGCATCCCCTTCGCGACGCTGCGCTACGGCCAGGGCGGCGCCCAGAGCTGGGGCGTGAACTTCGAGCGGCGCATCCGGCGCAACAACGAGCAGTCGGTCTGGGCCCCGATCCCGCGGCAGTTCAACCTGTACCGGGTGTCGCTGGCGGGGTCGGTCGATCTCGAGGCGCCCGCGAAGCGTCAGATCACGCTGAGCCCGTACGTCCTGGGCGACGCGCTCAAGGATTACACCGTGCCGGACCCGGAGGCGGACTTCGGATACCAGGTCGGCGGCGACGCCAAGATCGGGCTCAACCAGAGCCTGACGCTGGACCTCACGGCCAACACCGACTTCGCGCAGGTCGAAGTCGACGATCAGCAGGTGAACCTGACCCGCTTCTCGCTCTTCTTCCCGGAGAAGCGCGCCTTCTTCCTGGAGAACGCCGGGACCTTCGCCGTGGGTTCGGGCCGCTCGGCCGAACTGTTCTTCAGCCGACGCATCGGCCTCGCGGGGGGCCAGGAGGTACCGATCCGGGCGGGGGCCCGACTGACCGGGCGACTCGGGGACCTCCAGGTCGGAATGCTGAACATCCAGACGGGCTCGGCCTCGGCGCTGGACACCGAGACGGGACTTCAGGAGTCCATCGCGCCGCCGAACAACTTCTCGGTGCTGCGCGCCTTCAAGGAACTCGGCAACCGAACCCGGCTCGGCGGGATCTTCGTCTCGCGCATCGATACCGACGACACCGCCGACCGCAACCTCACCTTCGGGCTGGACGGACGGCTCGGGGTCGGTGAGGCCCTGACCTTCGACGGCTGGTTCGGCGCCACGCGGACGCCGGAAGAGGCGCGCTCGCCGGCCGATGGGCTCAACAACGGGGAGTACGGCTACTCGCTCGGCGGGCAGTACGTGACGCGCGACTGGCAGGTCTCGGCGAGCTACCGCGAGATCGGCGAAGCCTTCAACCCCGAGGTCGGGTTCCTCAACCGCCGCGACTACCGCACGGTCAACACACGGGTCCTGCGACACGTCCGGACGCCCGGCACGACGTGGTTCCGCGAGTTCCGGCCGCACATCTCGTGGACGCAGTTCTGGTCGCTCGACGGGTTCAACGAGTCGTACGTGGTGCACGTCGACAACCACTTCGCCTTCGAGAACGGCGCCTTCTTCCAGTTGCCGGGCTTCAACTTCATCGGCGAAGGACTCGAGGAGCCCTTCGAGATCCGACCCGGCATCGTCATCCCACCCGGCCAGTACGACAACGTGGAGTGGGAATTCCGGGCCAACACGAACCGGAGCGCGCCGCTGTCGTTCTCCGGAGGCTGGGGGCTGGGCGGCTTCTACTCCGGCACGCGGTTTTCACCGAACGTCACGATGGACTACCGCTACGGCGACACCTTCGCGACCAGCCTGCGCGTGAACTACTTCGACGTGCGACTCGACGAGGGGGACTTCACCACGGCCGTGGTCGGGATCGCCGGGTCGTACTCGTTCACGCCGCGGCTCTACCTCCAGGCGAACTTCCAGTACAACGACGACACCGAGAACCTCGGCACCAACCTGCGGCTGGGATGGCTGGACACCGCCGGGACGGGGCTCTTCATCGTGTACAACGACACGGAGCATCTCGGCCGCTTCGCGCGCACGGGGATCCCGGCCGGACCCCGCCAGCGGCAGTTCGTCATCAAGTACACGAAGCTCTTCGAGTTCACGCGCTAGGAGCGCGCTCACCGCGGCGCGCGCCCCACGCGACCCTGGACCCCGCGGGGCGGATGTCGGGGACCCTGTCGGACCGCTGGCATCGTTCGGAACCCGGGGCGCTGCGATCGGGTACTGGTCATGACGGTATTTGAATCTTGAATTTTCTTCACGGATATACAGCCATGTCTGCGACCGCGACCCTCACCCCGCGTGCGGAGGTGGAAGCGCTCTTCCGCCCCGCGACCTTCGGCCCCCGTTCCCTGGACCACCGCATCGTCATGGCGCCGATGACGCGGAGTCGGGCCGGCGAGGGGAACGTCGTCACCGGTCTCACCCGCGAGTACTACCGCCAGCGGGCCTCGGCGGCGTTGATCGTCACCGAAGCCACGCAGGTTTCGCCGCAGGGTGTCGGCTACCCGAACACCCCCGGCATCCACACCGAGGCGCAGGTGCAGGCGTGGCGGGCGGTCGTCGATGCCGTCCATGCCGAGGGCGGCACGATCGTGCTCCAGCTCTGGCACGTGGGGCGCATCTCGCACTCGATGTATCACGGCGGCGAGCTGCCCGTGGCTCCGTCCGCGATCGCCGCCGAGGGTGAGGTCTTCACGGCCGACGGCATGAAGTCGTTCGAGACGCCCCGGGCGCTCGAGACCGCCGAGGTGCGCGAGGTGGTCGAGCAGTTCCGGCACGGTGCGAAGCTCGCGCTCGATGCCGGTTTCGACGGCGTCGAGATCCACGCGGCCAACGGGTACCTGATCGACCAGTTCCTCCGCGACGGTGCCAACCAGCGCAACGATCGCTACGGCGGCTCCATCGAGAACCGGATGCGGTTCCCGCTCGAGGTCGTGGACGCGGTCGTGAGCGTCTGGGGTGCGGATCGCGTGGGAATCCGGGTGTCGCCGCTGGGTGGATTCAACTCCATGGAGGACTCCGATCCGGAGGCCCTCTTCACGGCGTTCGCTACGGCCCTCGGGAAGCGCGAGCTCGGCTACCTGCACATCATCTCCGACAACGCCTTCGCGGACGATCCGCGCTCCTTCGATCCGCTCTGGCTGGGTTCGGCCTTCGGCGGGACGGTGATCGCAGCCGGCGGGTACGACGCCCGGTCGGGCGCCGACGAGATCGCAGCGGGTCGCGCCGACCTCGTGGCGTTCGGGAGGGATTTCATCGCCAACCCCGATCTGCCTGCCCGCTTCGCGCACGGCGCGGAGCTCGCCCAGCCGAACGCCTCGACGTTCTACGGCGGTGGGGCCGAGGGGTACACGGACTACCCGGGGCTGGAGGACTGACCCGCCGCGCGCGCCGGTGTGCGACGGAGCGTGGCGGGCGGAGGCCTCTGCGGCTTCAGCCCGCCACGCCCAGCTCGCCCGAGTACTGCATCTCCCACAGCGTCGCATAGCGGCCGCCGTGTTCGAGCAGTTCGGCGTGGGTGCCCGACTCCACGCGTCGTCCGTTCTCGAGGACGTGGATCACGTCGGCCGCCTCGATGGTCGAGAGTCGGTGGGCGATGATCAGGCTGGTCAGCCCGCTGGCATGTGAGAAGAGCCCACCGAGGGCGTCCTGAATGATGGCCTCGGATTCCGAGTCCAGCGCGCTGGTCGCCTCGTCGAGCACGAGAATGCGCGCGTCCTTCAGGATCGCGCGTGCGATCGCGATGCGCTGCTTCTGTCCCCCGGACAGCTTGACCCCCCGCTCGCCCAACGGCGTGTCGTAGCCCTGCGGCAGCGCGGCGATGAACTCCTCGGCGTTCGCCAGGCGTGCCGCCTCCTCGATGCGGGCACGAGAGGAGGTCGGGTCCGCATACCCGATGTTCTCTGCGACCGACCCGGAAAAGAGGGTCGGTTCCTGCGGGACGACGGCGATCGCGTGCCGCAGCGCGGAAAGCCTGAAGTCCCGCAGATCGACGCCGCCCAGGGTCACCCGCCCCGCGTCTGGATCGTGGAAGCGCCCCATCAGCCGCGTCACGGTGGTCTTGCCCGACCCGGACGATCCGACCAACGCCGCGGTGCGACCTCTCTCGATGCACAGATCGAGACCATCGAGCGCGGGGCGCTCGGTCCCCGGATAGGCGAAGCGAACGGACTCGAACACGAGGTCGCCCTCGGGGACCGACTCCCGATCGCCCTCCGACTCGGGGACGGCGTCGAGCAGTTCTGCGACCCGATCCAGCGCCGCCATCCCCGCCTGAAGCTGGTTGTTGAAGAACATGACCGAGATCACGGGACGCTGCAGCTGGCGCTGGTAGAGCAGGAACGCGGTGAGTTCACCCACGGTCAGGGTCCCCTGCACCGCCATCCAGCCACCGACGATCAGCAGCGCACCGATTCCCCAGTTCGACGCCAGCGTGACGAGGCCCTCCATGAAGCCGACGTCCTTGCGGCGGTCGAGGTTCTTGGCGACGTAGGCGTCGTTCTCCTTGCGGAAGCGAGCCTCCTCCTGGCCCTCGGCCACGAACGACTTCACGACCTGGATGTTGCCAACGGCCTCGGTCGAGACGGCGTTCATCTCGCCGACGCGCTCACGGATCACCTTGGCCGCGCGCCGCAGCGGGTCCTGGTAGTAGCGCGTGACCCCGGCGATCAACGGCATCACCACGAGGTTCACCAGGGCCAGCCGCCAGTTCATCGCGACGAGGATCGCCGCGATCACGATGATCGAGAAGAGCTGCCCGGCCAGGCGGGTCGCGCCGGCCTGGATCATGCCCTCGAGCGCATTCACGTCGTTGACCACTCGCGACGTCAGCGAGCCCGAGCGCTCCTCGGCGAAGTGGGGCACGGGCAGGTGCAGCAAGCGCCGCCACGCCTGCATGCGTACGTCGCTCACCACCGACTGGGTGAACGCGAAGCTCTGGTACATCCCCGCGTATTGCAGCAGCGCCTGCACGACGTAGAACGCCGCGAAGACGGCACCGAAGACCACGAAGTCCCGCACCTGGCCCGAGGGAATGACCACGTCGAGGGCGTAGCGCACGAACTGGGGCGAGGCCGCAGACAGCGCCGCCGTCGCGGAGATCAGCAGCGAAAGGCCACCGATGCGCCACCGGTAGGGGCGCAGGAGTCCCCAGAGACGAGAGAGGGCCGTGGGGGGAGGCTGGGGCGAATCGGTCACGAATCCACCGAACCCGGGAGGCGGGGAAACGATCCCCGGACCCCCCGGCGTCGGCAGAAGCCACCCGCGACCCTCAGCCGGCCTGCATGCTCCGGATCGGATCGACCCGTGAGGCACGCCGGGCGGGCACCCAGCTGGCCGCGACCCCGACCATCACCATCACCAGGGACACGGCTCCGAAGGTCACCGGATCGACCGCACCCACACCGTAGAGCAGGCTGGCCAACCCTCGGGTAGCCACGAACGCGCCGACCAGACCCAGCAGGATCCCCACGACCACGACCTTCACGCCCTGGACAACGACCATGCGGCGGACGGCTGCCGCCTCCGCACCCAGCGCCATCCGCACGCCGATCTCGCGCGTGCGCTGGGCGACTACGTACGACAGCACGCCGTAGAGCCCAACTGTACCGAGGACCAGCGCCAGCACGGCGGCGACTGCCAGGGTGAGCATCGTGAAGTTGAGCTGGACGAGAGAGCGCGCGGTGAGTTCCTCGACGCTGTGCACCCGATACATCGGCGCCTCGGGTGCCACCTCGGTGACCAAGGCTCGGATCTCGGGCACCAGGTTCGTCCCTCGCTCCGACCGTACGACGTAGCCCGGGGAGCTCAGCGCCCAGCTCTGCGGCGTCGGCCCGATCAGCGGGTAGTAGGCGGTGATGGCCGGTGCGTCGCGCAGCTGACCCTGCACCACGTCGTCGACGACGCCGACGACCTCGTGCCAGTCCTCGAGCAGCACGTTCTGAAGCCGTCGACCGACCGGGTCTTCGCCCGGCCAGAGGGCTTCGGCGAGCGATCGGCTCACGACCACCGAGCCGGGGGTGCGGGCATCGTCGTCCGTGAAGCCCCGACCCCGGAGCACGTCGACCCCCATCGCTGCGAAGTAGTCGCCGCCTGCGAAGGTGATGTCGGCACGAACCCCGTCCTCGTCGGCTACGCCGCCGCCCTCGGCGACGAAGGCGACGTTGCGGGGCGTCTCGTCCAGCGGGACGTTCTCGACGATGCCCACCCTTTCGACGCCCGGGAGCGCGCGCAGGCGATCCATGAAGTCGAGGTGAAAGGCAGCCCAGGTCGGTCCGTCCACCAGGTGGTCCTGCTCGGGCGCGAACTGGAAGGTGAGTACACCCGACGTGTCGTAGCCGGGGTCGATCGCTCGCAGCGCCTGGACGCTGCGCAGCAGCAGGCCCGACGCGACCAGCAAAACCAGCGCGAGAGCCGTCTGGGCCGCGACCAGCGCGTCCCGCCCCCACGCGCGCCCGCGGGTGGAACCCCGCGTCGCATCGCGGAGTCGGCCCAGGTCCGTCTTCGACCCGCGCACCGCGGGCCACAGGCCGCAAACCAACGCCGCGCCGATGGCCGCGAGCGCGGTGAACCCGAGCGTGGTGCCGGACAGGCGCACGTCCGTGATACGCGGTACGCCGTCGGGTACGGCGTCGAGGTAGATCGGCAGACCCACCGCCGCGAGCACCACCGCCATCACGGCCGCCAGGCCCGCGATGACCCAGGCCTCGGCCAGTAGCTCGCGCATGACCCGGCCGCGGCCCGCCCCCAAGGCGCGCCGTACCGCGATGTCCCGCCCCCGCCCATCGGCCCGAACCATGAAGAGGTTGGCGACGTTCGCGCAGGCGATCAGGAGAACGACCCCCACGGCGGCCATCAGGACCCAGATCGCCGTACGCACCGGCCCGAGCAGGACGTCGGTGAGCGGTCGCACGACCGGAACGTGCTGCTCGATCAGGCGCGCATACGCCGGGGAGCCGCCGTAGAGCTCGGGGAGCCGCCGTGCGAGCTCGGTGAGTTCGGCTCGCAACGAGGCCTCGTCCGCCCCGGGGGCGAGACGCCCGATGAGGTTCATCCCGAAACGCCCGACGTTGGTGACCTCACCGTCGAAGTCGTTGGGCGCGTAGGCAGCGATGCCCGCCTGCGGAAAGCGGAAGCTCTCCGGCATCACCCCCACGATCGTGCGGGGTCCGTCGATCATCCACACCGACCGGCCGACGACCTCGGGATCGTTGCCGAACCAGGTGGTCCACGTGCCGTATCCCAGGACGGCGACCTGGCCCCCCTCACCCGGCTGCGGAAGACGGCCCAGTTCGGGCTCGACACCGAGGGTGGTGAAGAACTCCATCGAGGGCGCCGCCAGCCGGAGTCGCTCCACGCGGTCGCCTTCGCGGAAGGTCGCTGTGAAGGCGTTGAACATGGAGAGGTCGTCGAGCTGCGTGGCCTCGGACCGGTAGTGGTCGAAGAACTCGGCCGACACGCCGAACTCGTCCGGGAAGTCCGACCCGGGCGCGGACGCCGCGATGTAGACCAGCCGGTCGGCATCCGGGTAGGGCAGCGGCCGGAGGAGCACCGCATCGACCACACTGAAGATCCCCGCGTTGGCGCCGAGCGCGAGCCCGAGCGTCAGGACGGCCGCCGCGGTGAATCCCGGTGACCGGCGAAGGGTGCGCGCCGCTCTACGAAGGTCTCGTATCCACGTCCTCATCATCATCCCCACTCCTTCATCGTTTCCGGAAGTCCCCCCGGGGTCGGGCCACGAGGGATGCACACGCTCGGCGATCGCCGAGCCCAACAGATCGAGCGTGGTCGCCACGGTGCTGCGCGCGCCCGGCCCGACCCCGACCTCGAACCCACGGTCGATATCCGCTCTCGCCTGTTCGAGCACCTCGGCGCCGAAGCGCCGGCGGAACGCGCGTGGATGCAGAGCGACGAGCAGCCGGAGCAGCAGCTTCACGAGCGCCGCACCCGCAACCGGTCGGCGGCGAGGGTCGTGGCCGCCTTCAGGCGGGCGGTCTCGTCGGCGAGGGTCGCCCGGCCGTCGGCCGTCAATTCGTAGTACCGGCGCGGCCGGCCCGGATGCGGCTCTGCGCCCTGAGGCGCATCGGTCTCCACCACGGACCCGGCCGCCGTCAGGCGGGCGATCACGCGGTACAGGCTGCCCGCACGGGGGTTGAGCACGCCGCGAGAGTCGGCCTCCACCGCATCCCGGATCGCATAGCCGTGGCGCGGGCCCTCGGTGATCGCGAGAAGCACGTGGTATTCCAGGGAGGTCAACCCACCATCGGGAATCGGAGTCATGTCGTCTCGTTCGACGTTGAATGCACAGTTCGCATATATGCGTCCCGCGTATATAGGACGATGGGGGACGGGAACAGGTTTCGCTCACCACCTCGATGAGGGAGGCCGACCCGCCCCTAACGCCCCTTGATCCCGGGCGAGTCCCTGTCCACGATCCGGTGGTCGGGGCGGGGGCTCGCCCCACCCGATGGGTCTTCCAAGAACGACGGCCTCGATGTCGAATCGTTGGATCGTGCACAAGTTCGGCGGCTCGAGCCTGGCGGGCAGCCGCGAGTTCTCGCGGGTCGCCGACATCGTCTCGGATGGAGACGAGCGGCGGCGAGCCGTGGTCGTTTCGGCACCGGCCGGCGTGACCGACCGTCTTCTGGAGCTTCTGGAGCCCGACACGCCCATCGAGGGCCGAATCGAACGCCTACGGGCCGATCTGGACGTCCTTCTCGGCGAGCTGCTCGACGGCGACGATCGCTCGGCTGCGCTCGACGCCCTCGACCGGGACCTCGACACGATCCGCGCCGTTCTCGCGTCCACCCGGCTGCTCCGCAGCGTTCCGCCGGAGGCGCGCAGCCTGGTCTCGGGCTTCGGTGAGACGTGGTCGGCCCGGCTTCTCGCGCGGGTGTTGGCGCGCCGAGGCACACCCGCCACGTGGCTCGACGCGCGGGATTTCCTGATCGTGGGCTCGGCGGAGCTGGGCCCGGTGGTAGACTGGTCGACGACCCGGGGTGATCTGGACGACGCACTCCGGATTCGCGAGCCCGGCGTGCTGGTGGTGACCGGGTACGTGGCCCGCACGGCGACCGGCAGCCCGACGACGCTGGGTCGCAACGGCAGCGACTATTCGGCGTCGATCCTCGGGGCGTTGCTTCACGCGGACGAGGTCGTCATCTGGACCGATGTGAGCGGGGTCATGAGCGGTGACCCCGGCGTCGAGCCGGAAGCCACGGTCGTGCCCAGCCTGTCGTACGACGAGGCGATGGAGCTGGCCTACTTCGGGGCCAAGGTGATTCACCCGTCGACCATGGGCCCGCTCGTCGAGCACGACATCCCGCTGTACATCCGCAACACGTTCCACCCGGACCTCCCCGGGACCCGGATCTCCCGCGAGGGCGACGAGAGCGATGGTGTGAAGGGCATCACCGTCATCGACGGGATGGCGCTGGTGAACCTCCAGGGTGCCGGCCTCATCGGGGTGCCCGGGACCGCGGCACGCCTCTTCGGCGCTCTGCGCGAAGCCGACATCTCGGTGGTCGTGATCTCGCAGGGAAGCTCGGAGCACTCGATCTGCGTGGCCGTGCCCGAGGACCGGGTCGACGAGGCGCGCGCGGTGCTCAGCGACGCGTTCGCGCTCGAGTTGACCCGTGGCCAGATCCAGGGCATCGACGTCCAGCACGGCTGCTCGATCCTCGCCGTGGTCGGAGACGGGATGCGGGGCGTACCCGGGGTCGCCGGGCATCTCTTCGGCGCGCTCGGTCGAGCCGGCGTGAACGTCCGCGCCATCGCCCAGGGAGCCAGCGAGCGCAACATCTCGGCGGTCATCGACCAGCGCGATGCCGCCCGAGCGCTGCGCGCGGTCCACGCGGGCTTCTACCTCTCGCCGCGGACGGTCTCGGTCGGGTTGATCGGACCGGGCAACGTCGGGGGCGCCCTGCTCGACCAGATGGCCGCCGAGCTCGAGCGCATCCGGGTCGGGGGACAGGTGGACCTGCGCATCCGCGGGATCACCCGCTCACGGCGCATGGTCCTGTCGGAGTCCGGGCTCGACGTGGCGGTCTGGCGCGACGCCTTCGAGCGGGAGGGGGAGGACGCGGACCTCGATCGCTTCGTCGACCAGATCCAGGCCGAGCATCTTCCGCACGCGGTGCTCATCGATTGTTCGGCGAGTGGCGAGGCCGCGGCGCGCTACGGCGCGTGGATGGAGCGCGGCATCCACGTGATCACCGCGAACAAGCGGGCCGGGACGGCTTCTCTCGAACAGTATCACGACATGCTCGAGCGGCGGCGGCGCGGTGGCGCCCGCTTCCTGCACGAGACCACCGTCGGTGCGGGCCTGCCCATCCTGTCGACGCTGCGCGATCTGCGCGTGACCGGAGATCGGGTGCACTCGATCGACGGCATCCTCTCGGGGACCCTGGCCTATCTGTTCAACGTGTTCGACGGTGAACGGCCGTTCTCGACCTGCGTCGCCGATGCCCGGGCGCGGGGGTTCACCGAGCCGGACCCCCGGGACGACCTCTCGGGCATGGACGTGGCGCGGAAGCTCGTGATTCTGGGGCGCGAGATGGGACTGCCGATCGAGGTCGAGGACGTCGAGGTGGATGCCCTCGTGCCCCCCGAGCTGGTCGGGGGCGACGTCGACGCGTTCCTCGAGGGACTGTCGGCGCACGACGCGCAGATGGAGGCGCGCTACCGAGCGGCTGCCGAGGCCGGCGACGTGCTGCGATTCGTCGGCCGGGTGGACGCCGACGGCCGCGCTCGGGTCCTACTGGAACAGCTCCCGGGGCGTCACGCCTTCGCGGGACTGGATCTCACCGACAACGTGGTGCGCTTCATCACCGATCGATACCGCGACAACCCCCTCGTGGTGCGCGGACCGGGGGCGGGACCCGAGGTCACGGCGGCGGGCGTATTCGCCGACCTGCTGCGCCTGTGCGCGATCCTCGGAGCGGACCTCTAGGGATCAGCCGTCCGACGGCGTCCCGCGCAGCCGGCGGTTCGACACGCGGTAATCCTGCTCGTAGAAGGTGCGGGCCATCGGGGACAGCCCCGCATCGGCGCAGGCGACCTGGGGCGAGCAGCGCGTTCAGCGACGGGCGTCGCGAGCGTCCTCGGCGCGCAGCTGCATGCCGCGCTCGAAGAGCCGATCGATCTCGGGATCGGTCCGATAGGCCGACAGCTGCCGATGCAGCAGCGGGATCTCCTGGATCACGTACCCGATGACGGCGTCCATGACGCGGCCTTCCTCGGTTTCGGTGGCCCGGAAGCGCTGCCGGAAGCCGTCGAGAACCGCTTCGAACGCGGGCGAATCCCAGTCCTCCAGCGGAGCACCCAGCTGCAGGAAGTCGTAGAGAACCTCCTGGTAGTCCGGATCGGCGTCGCGGTGCCAGAAGGCTACGTCGCGTCCGAACTCCTCCCGGTATTCGGGCAGGTAGAGCGTGGCGCCCCGGGGGACCCGGCGAACGAGCGCCGGATTGAACCGTTTCACTTCGCGCTCCGAGATGCCGGTGCGCCGCACGATGTCGGAGAGAGAGACGTCGCGGTCGACTCGCATCGCGTGGATCGTCTCCTGCGCCCGCCCATCCCGAATGTCGGCGACGGTCTCCATGTTGCCGAAGATCATCTCGGCGTAGAGGTACGACCGGGGGCCGTACGTCCCCACGACGTCCCGGAAGGTGCGGGGAGACAGCGCACGGACCTCCTTGGCGAACTGCGCGCCCAGAAGGTACCGCTCGCGAACGTCCTCACCCCCCATGCGCGTACCGTTGATGACGGTGCGCCCGACGTTCGTGCTGCCGGCGTGGTGCTCCGACAGCGCCGGAACGAAGCTGCCGTACTTCGTGGCCAGAACGGCCAGATAGGCGGCGCAGTAGGCGGCCTGGGTCGTCTGGTTCTCGACCTCGATGACGTGGTCCGTCAGTCGGTCGAGACGCTGCCAGTTGCGAGGCAGGAACTGGCAGAACCCGATCGCGCGGGCCTCGGACTTCACATCGCCGGAGAAGCCCGACTCGACGAGGGCCTGGGCCAGCCCGAGGTCGGCGGGCACGCCGAAGCGCTCGTAGATCCGCCCCCACTCCTCGAGGAAACCGCCGTACAATCCGACGTTCGGGCTGACGAAATTGCCCCGGGTCGGGTTGTGGATTACCGGACCGGTGAACGGCTCGATGATCTCGGCGACGTGATCGCGGCGATCGCCGAGCCGGCGCGGGAAGGAGCGGTCCGCCACCAACTCCTCGATGCCCTCCTGGGAATAGCGACCCTCGTGGGCCCAGTCGCCCCGCGCGGGAAACGAGGCGAGCAGTGCGCCGGTCTCCGCGCTTCCGAACACGATCGAGCCGTCCGGATGGCTGAAGACGTGCGTCCAGAATCGATACCCGGGCCGGAAGCGCTCGAGGGCGAGCACATCGCCGTGGAACCGCGCCCCGGTGAAGAATTCCACGGAATTCTCCGCGGGAAGCACCTCTTCGATCGCCGGGGCCGGAAGCCGTCGAACGTCCTCGCGAGCCGGGGTCAGATCCCGTGCCACGGGGGCGGCGGGAACCGGCGGTCGCTGACCCGCGACCGGCGTCCCCACCAGGAGAAACCCGGCGGTGATCAGCGCGATTCGCGAGACGGACGGATGCACGGCTCGATGGGGTGGGAGGGTTCGAGGGGACCTGCTTCGAAGCATCGGCGACGCCGGTCCCTGATTCCAATGTGGGACGCGTTCGGACGCCGCGCCACAAATACGTCACGAACCGGAACGTTTGTTTTGGACACCCGGAGGGGGGTCACCCGGTTCCAGAACGGACGTGGCCCGGTTCCGGCGAACGGGCGGTGGGCCGGCTCGGGCGAATCGGGGTGGGCCGGCTCGGGCGAATCGGGGTGGCCCGGTTCGGGCG
>JAHHMJ010000223.1 GCA_018678395.1 Gemmatimonadota bacterium
GAGCAGCAGCACCTCGGCCGGGGCCCCCGTCGGCTTCCTGCCCCGCAGACGGGCCGGGAGCACCCGGCTCTGGTTGACGACGAGCAGATCGCCGGGCGCAATGAGCTCGACGATGTCCCGAAACCGGCAGTGGTCCACGGGGCCGCCACCGCGCGGGAGGACGAGCAGGCGGGACTCGTCCCTGCGGGAGGCGGGGCGTTCGGCGATCGACTCGGGCGGCAGGGCGTAGTCGTAGTCCGACAGACGCCCCCCCCGCAGGGGCGTCGTCGTCATTCCCCGTCGTCGAAGAACGACGCCTGCGAACCGGACGCTCCCGGCGGCGGCGTGTAGCCGAAACGCCGGTACGCACGGGCGGTCGCGGCGCGTCCCCGCGGGGTCCGCATGAGGAAGCCTTCCTGGATCAGGAAGGGCTCGTAGACCTCCTCCAGCGTCGCGGTGTCCTCACCGAGCGCGACGGCGAGCGAATTCAGCCCGACGGGTCCGCCCTCGAACTTCTCGATCAGCGTCTTCAGCACGCGGGCGTCCATCTCGTCGAGCCCGTACTCGTCGACGTCCAGCAGCTCCAGTGCCGCCTGGGCGACCGGGCGGTCGATGTGCCCGTCGGCCCGGACCTCGGCGTAGTCGCGCACCCGGCGCAGCAGGCGATTCGCCACCCGAGGGGTCCCTCGCGCACGGCGCGCCAGCTCGCTCGCCCCGTCGACCGTCGTCTCGATCCCGAGGATCTCGGACGACCGGCGCACGATCGTCGCCAGCTCGTCGGCGGGGTAGAAGTTGAGCCTCTGGACGATGCCGAAGCGTGCCCGCATCGGCGCCGTGAGCAGCCCGAACCGGGTCGTGGCACCGATGAGGGTGAACGGCTCGATCTTCATCGTCATGGTCTGCGCGCGCGGCCCGTCCGACAGCCGGATGTCGACCTGCCAGTCCTCCATCGCCGGATACAGGAACTCCTCGATGATGGGCCGCAGCCGATGGATCTCGTCGATGAAGAGGATGTCCCCGGCGCGCTGGTTCGTCAGAATGCCGACCAGGTCCGCCGGCTTTTCGAGGACGGGCCCGGACGTCGTCTTGATGTTCACGCCGAGTTCGCGCGCCATGAGCGACGCGAGGGTGGTCTTTCCGAGCCCGGGCGGGCCGTGGAAGAGGACGTGATCGAGCTGCTCCCGACGGCCGAGCGCCGCCTCGATCGCGATCGACAGCGCCTCGCGGACCTTGTGCTGGCCGATGAACTCGTGCAGGCGCTGTGGGCGCAGGGAGACTTCGGTGAGGTCCTCGTCGGGAAGGGCCTCGGGCGTGGTGATCTCGGTGCGCTCGCTCATCGCCGTTGAAGATGTTCGGGTCTCCTTCGGGGAGCAAGGCGGGCGCGCGGCCGGTGAAGCTCCTGCAGCGGCGGCACGTATTGCGGACGACTCCCTCCCACCCCTCTCTTGCCCGCCATGAGCAGCCCCTCGACCCTCCGACGCCTCTCGATCGTCACGGTGGTCATCGCAGGTGGGTGGGGGATCGCCGACGCCCTCCTGCCCGCCTCGCCGGCGTGGGCCCTCGGCCGGACGCTGATTCCCGCGGTCTTCCTCGCGACCGTTCTCATGGAGTGGGTCGTCGACCTCGACACCTCCGAAGGGATCCTCCACGTCGTCTTCGGCAAGATCGAGGAGCTGTGGGAATCGGCGGGGGCCGGGCTGTACGGGGCGATCGCCGTCGGGACGTTCGTTCGGCTCGAGGTGCTGACCTTCCGGGAAGAGTGGGCGGACGCCGGGTCGCTCGGCGCCTTCATCCGGAGCGAGTTCGTCGAGACGGTGATCGGCTTCAGCTTCGAGAGCCTCATCAACCTGGTGAAGGCCGCCGTCTGGTTCCTGGCGTGGCTGGACTTCCCGGCGATCCACATGGGTGCCCTGGCCGCCGGATGCTTCGTCGCGTACGCGGGGGCCCGGTGGGCCTGGCCGGACCCGGACGATCGCGACCGACTGGAGAGCGCCCTGGAGCGCCTCTCCGGGAGCCGCTAGAAGAAGGGGACCGGGTCCGGCGCTCTGAGAGTGTGTCTCCCACCGGAAGGTCCCCATGTCGCATCGCACACCATCTCGGACGCGCGGCCCCTTCACCCGCGTTC
>JAHHMJ010000200.1 GCA_018678395.1 Gemmatimonadota bacterium
CAGCAGCAGATGGAGCAGCTCGCCGATCAGCAGCAGCAAGTCGCCTCCGACGTCGGGCAGATGTCCAACCAGGAGGGCGAGGACGGGGCGCTCGGTGACCTCGAGGCGCTCGCACAGGAGGCCGAAGCCCTGGCCCGCGAACTGGCTGGAGGGCGCCTGGATCCCGAGACACGGGAGCGCCAGGAGCGGCTCTTCCATCGACTGCTCGACGCCGGCCGTTCTCTCGAGAAGGAGGAGTTCTCGGAGGAGCGCGAGTCGGAGGTCGCGGGACTCGTCGAACGGGGCGAGGTCGCCCCATTGGGGCCGGATGCGCTCGGCCTTCTGCGGTTCCGGCCGGATGCCGAGGCGCTGCGCCGACTCCCGCCCGCCGCGCGGGCTCTGGTGCTGCGGTATTTCGAGCGCCTGAACGGCGATCCGTCGTCGGCCGGGGGGCCGCCGGCCACCGGGGCGGGGGGCGGACGATGACCGGGTACGGCCGCATCGCCGGAAGAGGCTGCCTGATCCTGGTGCTCCTGGCGCTGCCCTCCGGGGGTGCGGCGGGGCAGGAGGCTCCCGATTCGATCTCCGCGCAGGAAGAGGCCCGGCGTCTCCGTGCGGCGTCCTCTCACGAGTGGCGGGGACGGCTGGACGAGGCCGAGACCGTGCTGACCGGCCTGCTCGCCGGCAAGCCGACCTCCTCCGGTGGCCTCTTCGCCCTCGAGCGCATCCTGCGGACCCAGTCCCGCGTCGGGGAGATCCTGCCCTACGTGGATCGGTATCTGGACTCCCGACCCGACGCATCCGGCCCGCGATACATGAAGCTCCGCGTCCTCGTGGAGATCGACTCGCTCGACGCGGTCGACGAGGCGGCGAGCGCGTGGTTCGCGGCCGAACCCGCCAGCCCCGATCCGTATCGGGAGGTCGCCCGCCTGGTCCAGCCGGTGTTCGGCGGCGAGCGGGCGCTGGAGATCCTGCTGGAGGGAAGGGAAGCGGTCGGCGAGCGGGAGGTTCTGGCCCTCGAGATCGGCGATGCCCGTGCACGGCTCGGCGACGAGGAGCGGGCCGTGCGGGAGTGGGCGGCGGCGCTCGAAAGCCCCCGCGTGGACGTGGACGGCGTCCTGCGCCGCCTCGAGCGGCTGGAGGGAGACCGGGAGGCCCTGGCCGAGCCGGTTCTGGCGGTGTTGACCCGCAGCGATGCCACCGAAGACCGTCGCAGGGCGGCCGTCCGCGTCGCCATCGATTTCGAGCTGCCGGACCTCGCGCGCCGTCTCGCGGCGGCAGGCCTGAGAGGGCTGCCGCGCGACGCGGCCCCGGGCTTCCTCCAGGACGTCGCGCGACGGGCCGACACCGCGGGGATGGCCGACCTGTCGCTCTGGGCGCTCACGACGCTCCAGCGCACCGTACCGGCGGCCCCCGGGGACGCCACGACCGAACTGCGCCTCGCGGCTGCGGCCCTCGCGGCCGGAGACACGGTCGCCGCGATCGAAGCCCAGACGCGCCTCGCCCGCGCCCTCGATCCGGGCTCGGTGGAGCGGCGCAGGGCCATCGGAGATCTCATTCGCGTCGAGGCGCGGACCTCGGCCGTCGACGGCCCCACCCTCGAGGAGCGCCTGAGGGGCTTCCGGGCGGAGTATCCGGATGCACCCGAGATGGACGAACTCACCGCCGCCGTCGCCTCCGGGCTGGCCACAAGGGGAGATGTGGAGGGTGCGCTCGCCCTCGTCGAGGTGGCCCCGGGACCACAGTCCGAGCTGGAGCGGGCCTGGCTCCTCCTCGACGGAGGCGACCTGGAGGGCGGGCGCGCGGCTCTGGAGGGCGCACTCCCGGGGCTGTCTCCCACCGCTGCCACCGAGGTGATCCAGTTGATGGCACTGCTCGACCGGGTGAGCCCATCGGCCGCCGCGGTGCTGGCGTCGGCGGCCGGGAGGGCTCGGCATGGAGACGCCGACGGTGCCCGCCGCCTCCTGGAGGCCGGCGCGGACGAGGTGGCCGAGGGAGATCGTCCGGCGCTGCTCTTCCAGGCGGGGCTGCTGGCGTCGCAGGGCGGGGACACCGTCGGGGCCGCGCGCTACTTCGCGCGGATCGAGGGAGCCCACCCCGAGAGCCGGGAAGCCGCCGAGGCCATGCTGCGCCACGCCCGGATCCTGGCGGCGGATCCGGCCCGTGCCGAGGAGGCCCGCAGCCTCCTCGAGCGGCTCATTCTGGAGCGACCGCGGGCGGCGGTCGTGCCGGACGCCCGGCGGGAACTCGAACGGTTGGGGAGAGGATCGTGATGTCTGGATGGTGGGGAAGGGTCGGCTCGCTGGCGTTGATCTGCGCCGTCCTCGGTGCACCGGGCGCGGTCCGCGCGCAGCACCTGCTGGTCCCGATGGACCTCGCGCAGACCAATCATCTGCGGGCCTACGGGCTGACCTTCTGGGTGCTGGAGCGGGGCGAGCCGGCCGAGTGGTTCCTCAATTACCGGGGCGGGGCCTTCCTGCTTCCCGATCAGGAGCCCGTGCGCCGCGAGGCCGCACTGCGCGGCGTACGCTACGAGGCCGTGGGAGGGGCCGATGTGGCGCGTATTCGGGCGACCGTGGCCGAGGGCAACATGGAGGCGGTGCCACTCGAGAAGGCGCCGAAGATCGCCGTGTACACGCCCCCGAACTCCACGCCGTGGGACGATGCGGTCACCATGGCCCTGGAGTACGCCGAGATCCCCTACGAGAAGATCTGGGACGAGGAGGTCGCGTCGGGGGGGCTGTCGGAATACGACTGGCTGCACCTGCACCACGAGGACTTCACCGGACAGTACTCCAAGTTCTACCTGACCTATGCGGGTGCGGCCTGGCTCCAGGAAGAGGTGGCGCGCAACCAGGAGGTGGCCGGGCGCATGGGCTTCGCGGACGTTCCCGCCCTGAAGAAGGCCGTGGCGGGATCGATTCGGGAGTACGTGTCGGAGGGGGGCTTCCTGTTCGCGATGTGTTCGGCGCCGGAGACGTTGGAGCTGGCGCTGGCGGCGGGCCCGGTGGACATCGCCGCCCCGTACTCCGACGGCACCCCGATCGACCCTCGGGCGACGGAGCGGATGGACTGGAGCCGTGCTCTCGCCTTCGAGGCGGCCGTGCTGCAGACGTCGCCCTCGGTCAACGCCTTCAGCGACATCGACGGTCATCAGGTCAACACCCCGTGGCGGCAGGAGTTGGGGGTCTACACCTTGTTCGATTTCTCGGCCAAGTTCGACCCGGTGCCGTCCATGCTCACGCAGAACCACCAGTCGGTCCTGCCGGACTTCTACGGGCTCACCACGTCGTTCTCGGTGGATCGCCTCAAGCCCGGCGCGATCGTCCTCGCCCAGGAAGGCGAGTGGGCCAAGTACATCCACGGCACCCTCGGCGAGGGGACCTACACCTACTTCGGTGGGCACGACCCCGAGGACCCGGAGCACCAGATCGGTGATCCCGCCACGGACCTGGCCCTGCACCCGTCGTCCCCCGGGTATCGGCTGATTCTCAACAACGTGCTCTTCCCCGCGGCGAAGAAGCAGAAGCTCAAGACGTGACGCAGGGTCCCCCCGATCCCGCCGGCGCCCTGGCGGGTCTCGACGGGCTCGACGTCGGTCCGGAGCGACCGCCGCGGTCCCCTCGGGGAGCGGTCGCGCTCTCCCTGTCGCCGGCCGCAGCAGAGCGGATCCGGAACGAGATCGCGCGGGCCGGGGGTCGCGAGGTCTGCTTCCTCGCCCGGGTCACCGAGGGGCGGGAGGTCGTCGATGCGCGTGCGGTCGCGCGCGGCAACCACGCGGCGGTGCTCGCGGCCGCCCAGGACGAGCCCCACGGCGGGGTGATGATCCACAACCACCCCTCCGGAACGCTGGAGCCATCCGATGCGGACCTCGGCGTGGCGGCTCGCCTGTGGGAACAGGGTCTGGGGACCGCGATCGTCGACAACGGCGCGCGCGAGATGTACGTGGTGGTCGAGCCTCCGGAGCCCCGCGAGCGCCGCCTGCTGGATCCCGCCGCGCTGGAGGCGGTGGTCGCGCCGGGTGGAGCGCTCGCCGTGCGCCACGCGGACTACGAGGACCGGCCGGGCCAGCGCGAGATGATCCGCCGCGTGGCGGAATCGTACAACGACGGCGGGGTGCTCCTGGCCGAGGCGGGCACGGGGACGGGGAAGTCCCTCGCCTATCTGCTGCCCGCGGCCCGCTGGGCGCTGGACAACGAAGAGCGCACGGTGGTGTCGACGGCGACGATCAACCTGCAGGCCCAACTCGCAGCGAAGGACCTCCCGCTGGTCGCGGGCGTGCTGGGGGGCGATCCCGACGGGTCCGAG
>JAHHMJ010000694.1 GCA_018678395.1 Gemmatimonadota bacterium
CCCGCCCGGTGGTGACGGCTTGCGCTCCCTGGAGCGGATCGATCCTCCGCCGCGGCCGTTGGATGCTCGGGTGACCGCCCTGCACGACGTCGACCATCCGCTGTTGGGGCCCCGCGGCGCGGCAGCCGTCTTCGGCCCGCAGAAGGGTGCGGGCCCCGTCGAGGTGGACCTCCTCGAGCGGGGCCTCGAACGCCTCGCGGACCGCATCACTCGGGATCTCGGCCTCGACGTTTCGAACCTCGTGGGTGCGGGTGCGGCGGGTGGACTCGGGGCCGGGGCGGTCGCGTTCCTGGGCGGATCGCTGGAGCCGGGCATCGATCGCATCATCGACGTCACGCCATTCGAGCGCCTGCTCGGCGGTGCGGACTGGGTGATGACCGGGGAAGGGCGCCTCGACGCCACGTCCTTCGGGGGCAAGGTCGTGGGCGCGGTCGCCGCCCGGGCCGCGGCCGCGACGGTGCGGTTGGCGGTCCTCGCAGGCGACCTCGCCCTTTCCCCCGCCGACGTCCGGGAACGGGGCGTGGAATGGGTAGCAGGCCTGATCGGGCCCGCGGTGCCGGTGGCGGAGGCCCGGCAGGACGCGGCTCGATACCTCAGGGAAGCCGCGCGCTCCTTCGCGCGGGAACGGCTCGTCTGAAGCGGTCCACGCGCCTCACCGTACGAGGCGATGGCGCCGGATGGTCTCCACGCCGAACGCGTCGCGGTGCACCCCCCAGAGCGCGTCGTCCACGATCACTTCGAGCCGGAGCCCCGGCGGCGTCACCACCTCGCCGAGCCAACGGCCGTCCGGGTCGAAGACCCACCATCGGTCGGGTGTCGCATCCGGCGGGGCTTCGGGGCCGACCCGCTTTCCCTGCCACGAGGTCGGTGTGTCGTCGCTGAGCCCGGTGCGGTAGCGCTGGACCCACAGGTTGCCCCCCGGGTCCGCGAGCAGCCGGCCGTGGGCCGGAAGCGAGGACGGGAAGAGCATCCGCTCCTGGAAGTCACGCTGCTTCTGAAGCGCTCCCTGTCGAGCCTCTGCGGGCAGGCTGGACAGCTCCTCCTCCATCGATGCGAGCTGCGCCTCCTTCCACTCCCGCTGGAGCGATTCCCCCACCGGCCGGGTGGGCGCGCCCCAGCGGATGAGGCGCACGAGGTCTCCGTCCGCGCCGTACTCGCGGATCTCCGGGCGCTCTCCCGCACCCACGAGGACCCGGCCGTCCGCGCCCGTCAGGTGCAGGTCCGCGCCGAACGGCAGGGTGCCCATCCCGTCGGGGATCGCGAAGATCGCGCCACCCGGGAAGTCCCCCTCGAGAGGCACGCTCCGCCCCCCGGCCCAGTCGACGATCGCGACGTCGCCGGGCAGGCGGATGATGCCGGTGGCGCTCTTGTCGGTGAACGCGACCTCGCGATAGACACCGATTTCGCTGGAACCGGCCGCGACCGCACGGATGCCGGTGGGTTGGCCGGGGACCGGGTCCAGCGAGAACTCACGAGCGAGTGCGCCGCTCGGGTCGAAGACGGAGAACCGCAGTCGGGACCCGTCGACGCCGACGATGGAGTCCCCCCGTGCGAGCACACCGTTGAGCCAACGGAACTCACCGGGACCGTCGCCCTCGCGCCCGAGGCGATCCCGCACGGCCCCCTCGGGATCGAAGACGATGACCTCGTTCGAGCCGCCGTTGGCGACGGCGACCCCTCCGTCCGGGAGCGGTGCGAGCGCGGCGACCCGGTGGAGCGCCCCCGCAGGATCGGTCGCGTCTCCGAACTCGGCGTCGGGCTCGGGCGCGATCGACCACCCCTCGTCGTCGGCCCACATCGGGCCGCCGCTCGCGATGATCCGAGTCCCGGCGGAGTCGGTGGCCGCGAAGGCTGCGACGGGTGGGGCCGGACCGTCGTCCGTGCAGCCGGCGACCACGGCGACGAGGATGCCCACGATCAGACCGGGGCCGGGCGGTGGGCCCGCACGTCGGGGGGATGGGTTACGAGCCATGGGCTCAACCTCCTCCCCGGCCGAGGTGGGGTCAAGCCGTCGCGTGGGGGGCGCCGAGCCGCACCGCCCGGGGGCTGAGGGCCTCGGACCCGTCCCCCATCTCCGCGGTATCCCACTCCATGCGACCCGCACATCATCGACCCGACGGCGGCTTCCGTACTCCGTGGCTGGATGCGGCGGACGGTCAGCGTGGCTTCGGCGACCTCATGAAGTGGCAGTGGGACCGGCTCCTGACCTCTTTGCCGCCCGATCCCCACCCCGAGTCCATTCCGACCGGGGTGCCGGAGGTGGCGCCCGCGGGCCTCGCGAAGGGTGAGGTGGCGGCGACCTGGCTGGGGCATGCGACGCTGCTGATCCAGACGCAGGACGTGACGGTCCTCACCGATCCCATCTTCAGCGAGCGCGCGTCACCCTTCTCGTTCGCCGGCCCGGCCCGCTACCTGCCCGCTCCCCTCTCGATCGACGAGCTGCCGCGGGTCGACGCGGTCCTGCTCTCGCACGACCACTACGATCACCTGGACGAGCCGAGCGTGAAGGCCTTGAACGACCGTTTCGGTGAGACCCTGCGGTGGGTGACGCCCCTGGGGTATCGGGATTGGTTCGGCCAGCGCGGAATCCGACGGGTCGTGGAGCTCGACTGGTGGGACGGAATCACCCTCGAGACCGAGACGGGCAGCGAGTTTCGGGTGACCGCGGCCCCGGCCCAGCACTGGACGCGTCGGGGCCTCGCGGTGAACCAGCGGCTGTGGGCGTCGTACGGCCTCTCAGCCGGAGGGGCCGCGGTCTACTTCGGGGGCGACTCGGGCTACTTCGACGGCTATCGGGAGATCGGCGCGCGGCTCGGGCCCTTCGATCTCACCATCATGCCGATCGGTGCCTACGAGCCGCGGTGGTTCATGCGTCCTTCGCACATGAATCCGGAAGAGGCGGTGCACGCCTATCGGGAGTTGGGAGGCCGCGGTGGCTTCGTCGGTGTGCACTGGGGGACGTTCCGGCTGACCGACGAAGATCCGCTGGAGCCGCCGCGTCGAGCGCGGGCGGCGTGGGAGGTGGCGGGCCTCGCCGTGGCCGATCTTCACGAGCCCGGCATCGGCGGCACGATTCGCCGGTCGGCGGGCCCCGCCCGGACCCGATGATGGTGGGCTTCCCGGACCCTCCCGACCCGTTGGACGAGGCCTTCCCGCTCGGGGACGGCTCGGCAGATGGAGCGGCATGGGCCTCCTGCCCCTACTGCGGCGAACTGTGCGAGATCGTGCTCGACCCCGGCGGCGGTAGCCGCCAGGAGTACGTCGAGGACTGTCCGGTGTGCTGCCGTCCGTGGCGGGTCGAGGTGACCTGGGCCGGCGGAGCGGCGTCGGTCAGCCTCGCCACCGAGGACGAGTAGGGTCGGTCAGGCGACCGTCACCGACTCCATCACCACGTCCTCTCGCGGCCGGTCGCCCATGCCGGTCGCCACCTTGCCGATGGCGCGCACCACGTCCATCCCCTCGACGACCTTGCCGAAGATGGCGTGCTTCCCGTCGAGCCACGGGGTCGCTGCCAGGGTGATGAAGAACTGCGAGCCACCGGTGTTCGGGCCGGCGTTGGCCATCGAGAGCAGGCCCTCACCCTCGTGCGCCAGCCCGGGGCCGAACTCGCAGTCGATCTGATAGCCGGGGCCGCCACGGCCGGTACCGGTCGGGTCTCCGCCCTGGACCATGAATCCGTCGATGACGCGGTGGAAGATCACACCGTCGTAGAAGCCCTTCTCGGCCAGCTCGATGAAGTTGCCGGCGGTCTTCGGTGCGGCATCCTCGAAGAGCTCGATCTTCACGGTGCCGTGGTTCGTCTCGATGGTGGCGTGGCGGTTGGCCATGGGCGGGTCCGGGTCGCTGGAGGTCGTGAGGGACGCGAGAAGGTAGCACCGAGGGTTTGGCGCGTGAAGCCGGGGGGTGCGGTTTGCGGCGAGCTGTGGGGGCGATGCAGGTTCCCTCGGCTCTCGGCTCCGTCCGGCCACGCCGCTCCCGATCCGATAGTCGCCGCTCGTGCCCATCGCCCCCGTCACCGACGCGTATGCCTTCGTCCGCCTCTCTCCAGGCCGTGGTCCTCACGGCTCTCGTCGCGCTGGGTCTGACCGCCTGCCGCGGCTCGCTCCAGCTCACCCCGTCCGACGCCGACGTGGTGCTGTCACGGCAGACGCTCGACGCACCCGATCCGGGGCAGCCGGGGCCGTACGCCGTCCGCACGCTGTACTACGGCAGCGGGACGGACCGGAACCGGCCGGAATATCGGGATTCGGTGACCATCACGACCGAGCCGGTGGATGCCCGCAAGTTGGTGGACCTGGGCTCTTCGGCCCGGAGCCGGAACGAGTACTGGGGTTTCACCCCCGAGGAGTTCCCGATCAACGCCCGGGTCTGGTACCCCGACGGGGACGGCCCCTTCCCGCTCGCCCTCGTCGTGCACGGCAACCACGACATGCGCGACTTCTCCGATCCGGGCTACGACTACCTCGGTGAATTGCTGGCCAGCCGCGGCATCATCCTCGCCTCGGTGGACATGAACTTCATCAACGGCGGCATTCGGCAGGAGAATGACGGGCGCGGCTGGCTGCTGCTCGAGCACCTGCGGGCGTGGGCGGGCTTCAACGCCGACCCCGACAACCCGTTCGGCGGCAAGGTCGACATGACCCGACTGGCGGTCATGGGCCACTCTCGCGGTGGAGAGGCCGCACCGGTCGCCGCGGCCTTCAATCGGCTCTCACGGTACCCGGACGACGCGTCGCTCGAGTTCGACTTCGGGTTCGACATCCGGGCCGTGGTGTCCATCGCTCCGGTGGACGGGCAGTACCTGCCCACTGGCCGGCCCATGCCCCTCGAAGACGTGGACTACCTGGTCTTCCACGGATCCCACGACGGAGACGTGACCAGCTTCCACGGGCTCCGCATCTGGGACCGCCTTACGTACTCGCCGGGAACCGACCACTTCAAGTCGGCGATCTACATGTACCGGGCCAACCACGGGCAGTGGAACTCGGTCTGGAACTCGTTCGACAACGGTCCGCGTTCTCCGCGCATTCTGGACCTCCGCTACCTCGTGCCGCCGGCCGACCAGCGACGCTTCGCCGAGTTGTACGTGACGGCGTTCCTGGAAGCCAGCCTCAAGGGCGAACGGCAGTGGCTGTCCATGTTCCGGGACCACCGCGTCATCGGGCAGTGGCTTCCCGAGTCGATGTACGTGACGCGCCTGCAGCATTCCTCGTTCCGGCCGCTGGCCACCTTCGAGGAGGACGTGGACGTCACCACGGGGTCGGCGGACGGGGTCACGTTGCGGGGTGACAGCCTCGCGACCTGGCGGGAAGAGCGGCTCCTGCTGCGCTCGTCCAATCGCGCGACCACTTCGGCCTCTCAGGAGAACCAGGCGCTGCGCGTGGCCTGGAACAACCGCCTCGCCGGACCCGACACGACCCGCATGGGGCCCACGGCCCGCTTCGAACTCTCGCTCCCGACCGGGCTGGCGCAGGAGTGGGAGTTGGGCGCCGAGCACGCGCTCGAACTGTCCCTGTCGGCGACCGAGCGCCTCCCGCGGCCCCGCGCGCTTCCCGACGAGGAGGGCGCCGACGAAGACGAGAGAGACGGCGACGGGAGCGACCGCGCCGGCGGGCGGTCACGTCCGGACCCCGATGCACCGAAGCCCCCCGTGGACCTGTCCGTCGAAATCGAGGATCGCAGCGGTGCCACGGCCTCGGTCCCGCTGTCGGACTACGGCCCCATTCGGCGGCCGCTCGAGATCCACGTTCTGCGCCGAACCGACCTGGACACTCGTGATCCCTCCGAACTCGTGCTCCAGTCGTACCACATTCCCCTGACCGACTTCACGGAGCGGTCACCGGCCCTGGATCTCGACGCGATCGCCGCGGTGCGACTCGTCTTCGATCGGGCGGTCGCCGGGGAGGTGCTGGTCGACGACGTAGGCTTCTCGGCGATGGACGAGGACTTCTGGAGAGCTCGGATACGCTGACACGCGGGAGCGCGAATCAGCGCCAGCCCAGCGTCACGCGGTGAATTCCGTCGCTGCCTTCGGCGGGTTGGAAGGCGTAGTCGATCACGAGGTCGTCTCCCCAGAACGAGCCGCCCAGGCTGACTGGGCTCGCATCGCCCTCCGGAACCGTACGGGCGCCCAGCCGCGCGACGAACGTCCGGCCGCGAATGGGCCAGTAGCCGAACTCCAGACCCCCGCCCACGAGCCACTCCCCGTCGGCGCGCCGGGAGACGTCGATGGCGCCCCCGAGGTCGAGCGGGCCGAGCGGACGCCCGTACGCGCCCCATCCGAGGCCGAGCTCGACCGGGAGGTCCACCTCGACCTCGCCCCAGGTGGCGGGCGCGCCGAGGTTGCGGGCGCGAGCGTGGAGCCACCCGGGCCCGAGGCGCCGCGCGAGCCCGAGATCGAAGGCGAGGCCGGCCACGTTGCTGGCACCGTACCGCTGCACCCAATACTTCGCGGCGACCCCGGCTCGCAGCCCGAACAGGGTGCGCCCGTACCCCACGGTCAGGGCCAACTCCGACGCGCCTTCTCCGCCCTCGGCGAGCAATGGGTCGACCCCTCCGGCATAGGCCTCCGGACGGGTCGACCCGTTCCAGTCGAGGG
>JAHHMJ010000484.1 GCA_018678395.1 Gemmatimonadota bacterium
CGCCCCTCGGGTTCGTGCGCTTCTTGCGCGATGCGAGCGGTGCCGTCACCGGGTTGACGATCTACCAGTCGCGCGTCTACGACATGCGCTTCGACCGGATGCGCTGATCGGGCGCCCGTGGCTCCCCGGATCGACCCGCGCCCTCCGACGGCCCACCGGCCCGACAGACGCACTTCGGGGGAGCCCGCCACCGCGGACTCCCCCGAAGATCGAACTTCGTCGCCGGTCGAACGCGTCGACGCCGGCGCGGGTGTTCAGTCGCCGGTCACGGCGGGCTGGCGACTCCACTCCTCGACGAGTGCATCGACGGAAGTGAACTGACGCTCTGCATCGGTCGCATACCAGGTCTCGAAGTAGCGCAGACCTTCCTCGTGCTGCTCCTGGGTGAAGGCCTGGAGCGCATCGGTCACCCAGACGAGATCGTAGCCGTGCTGGAAGGCGTCCCCGGACGTGTGCCGGGCGCAGCAATCGGTGTGAAGTCCCGTGATGTAGAGACGCTCGATCCCACGCGCCCGCAGGCGCTCGTCGATGTCGCTGCTGACGAAGGGGCTGTAGGTGGTTTTGTCGATGACCAGGTCACCGGACCGCGGAGTGAGTTCCGGAACGATCTCGGCTTCCTTCGTGCCCTTCATGGCGTGAGGTGGCCACTTGGCCATTTCGGAGTCCTGCTCCGTGTGAGCGTCGGTGGCGTAGACCACGAGGACGCCGGCCTCGCGCGCGGCATCGACCAGTCGAGCCAGCCCGGGGAGGATCGCCTGGGCGGCCTCCTGGTACTCGGCCCCGCCGGCGTCGGCGATGGTTCCGCCGGCGTAGACGAAGTCGTTGGCCATGTCGATGAGCACGAGGGCACTGCGGGGGGTGAAGTCGGACATGTATCGATCCCATTGTTGAGATGACCGGACCGGGGGGCCGATTGGGCAACGCCTCAGAGTCGGGTTCCGACTCACTCCCGTTCCGGGACGCGTCGTCGCGTCGCAGGATTGAACACCGCCGGGCCCGAAAGTTTCCCGCCGAAGTGCCCCACTGGCGTCGCTCGAGCCCTCGTCGTACTTCCACTCCTTCTCGACTCCCACTCCCCGCCTCCGAGGCGCCGATGCTCTCTGCTCTGCAAACCCGCAAGCTGACCCGCTACTTCCGCGTGTACGACGTCGATGACGACGGCGTCGTCGGCGTTCGGGACTTCGAACGGGTGCTCGAAAACCTGCGGGTGCTGCACGGGGTGGCGAACGACACGCCGGCGTTGGCCCGCCTGCGCCAGGCGTACGTCGTCCGCTGGGACGCGGTGCGGCGCTCGGCGGACGCCGACGCGGACGGCGGTGTCGACCTGCAGGAATGGCTCGCGTACTGGGACGACGTCCTGGCCAGCGAAGACCGCTACGCCGCCGAGGTGGCGGGCCTGGTCGATCGCCTCTACTCCCTGTTCGACACCGACGACAGCGGTCGTATCGACGTCGACGAGTTCTGCAATTTCCACGGGGCGTACGGACTTCACGCCGAAACATCGCGGCGGGTCTTCCACGCCCTCGACCAGGACGGCGACGGCGCCATCACCCGCGACGAACTCACCGCTGCGGCTCACGATTTCTACCGCAGCGACGACCCCGCCGCGCCGGGCACGGACCTCTACGGACCGATCGAGGAGTAGCGACGCGCGCGGGGTGACCCCGGGGGCGCCCGACCCGAGTGCCATCCCCGATGACCTCCCTCGGCGGTCGGCTCACCCCTCCAGGCGAGCGACGAACGATCGCGGCGCCGTGGCCCGATAGGAGTCCGTAACGAGATCGCGGACCAGCTCCCAGTCGAGGGGCTCTACCGTCAGATCCAGACCGACCCACCCCGAGGGCCCGTAATAGGCCGGCGTGAAGAAGCGCGCATCGCTCTGTGCGACCCGGATGCCCGCGGGCGGCATCTTCACGAGGACCGAGAAGGGATGGTTGAGGGAGCCCGCCCCCTTCGTCATGCCGCCGTAGATCGCGAACATCTTTTTCGTGCGGAAGCTGGGGTGGCCGTGGGCCTCCTTCTCGACCACTTCGGGCAGCGAGAAGCAGATCTCGCGGAGCTCGGCGAGCCCGAAGTCGTCGTCCGTGTACATGCGCGGGTGAGTCATCGGATGATCCTGATGAGGGGTCGGCGGGGGGCGCAAGCCGACGCACCCGCTGGCCAACCGGCGCTCATCGGATCAGGGGCCACGATCTCATTACTTCGTTTTACAAAGTACTTGACGCTTGATCGCCACCAACCGACATTGGGATCATGACGCATCCGTCCCCCACCCCGACCCCCTCCGAGCCCATCGCGCTCGGCGACCGCGCCATGGACGATCTGCGCTACATCCGGCGCACCATGGAGCGGGGCCAGGCCTTCACCGCCGTTCCCGGTTGGGGAGGGGTCGCGATGGGAATGACGGCGCTTGCGGCTGCGGTGATCGCGTGGGGACGTTCGGACCCCGACGCCTGGCTGACGGTCTGGCTCGTCGAGGCCGCGGCGGCAATCGCCGTCGGCGTCACCGCGATCCGCGCCAAGGCGCGCCGCAGCGGGACGTCGGTTCTCACGGGTGCGGGACGGAAGTTCCTGTTGAGCTTCCTCCCGGCGGCCACGGCCGGAGTGCTTCTGACGGGCGCGCTCTGGCGGGCGGAGGCCTACGACCTGATGCCCGGAGCGTGGTTGCTGGTGTACGGCGTGTCCGTCGTCGCCGCCGGCACGTTCTCGGTGCGCATCGTCCCCGTCATGGGACTCGCGTTCATGGCGCTGGGTACGGTCGCGTTGTTCGCCCCCGGACCGCCCGACCTCTGGCTCGCGGCCGGGTTCGGAGGACTTCACATCGGCTTCGGCGCCGTCATCGCTCGGAGGCATGGTGGCTGAGCCCGCTCGCACCCCGGAAGACGGTCCGCGCGCGGCCCGTCGAGAGACCCGTCCCATGGTGACAGCCAGCGGCAGCAACCCGGTCGATCTCGATCGGCTGATCCACGGGCGGGTCCGACTGGGCATCGTCAGCGCACTGGCCGTCGAAGAGTCCCTCACCTTCAATGAACTGAAGGAGCGACTCGAGACGTCGGACGGCAATCTCAGCGTACACGCGCGCCGGCTCGAAGAGGCCGGCTATCTCGAGGTCACCAAGTCGTTCCAGGGGCGCATGCCGCGCACCGATTACCGTCTCACCCCTGAAGGCCGCGCCGCTCTCGAGCGTTACCTCGACCACATGGAGGCGCTGATCCAGAGGGTCCGGGATTGAACGGCCTCCGGCCGGGTTCCACCCGCTCTCTTTTTTCCGCGTTGACTTTATGAACTCAAGTACTTTTAACCCCATCCCCCACCCCGCGGCCGCCTCCGCCCCCACCGACGGCCCGGCACCCGACGTCGAGGCCGGCGCCCGTCGCGGACCCGGTCGGCTGCACGTCGCCATCATCATGGACGGGAACGGGCGGTGGGCCCAGGCGCGCGGTCGGCCCCGGGCGGCAGGCCACGTCGCGGGTGCGGCCGCCGTGCGACGCACCGTCGAGGCGGCACCGGGTCTGGGGGTCGGGACCCTGACCCTCTACGCCTTCTCGTCGGACAACTGGCGTCGGCCCCCGGCCGAAGTGGGCCACCTGATGAGCCTGTTCTCGCGCAAGCTGCGAATCGAGGCCCCTCGCCTCGTCGAAAACGGCGTCCGGCTACACGTGATCGGCCGCCGCGACCGACTGCGGCCCAGCCTCCGCCGCCGCATCGAAGCGATCGAGGAGCGAACCCGGTCGGGGACTGCGCTCGACTTGCGCCTGGCCATCGACTATTCCGCGAGGGATACCCTGATGCAGGCGGCTGGGCATCTCTCCGGCGGCGCCCCCCTCTCGCGTGCGGTGTTCGGCCGGGCCGTGGCCGCAGCGATGCATGCGCCGCCGGAGTCCCCCGACGTGGATCTTCTCATCCGAACGGCCGGCGAGCAGCGACTCAGCGACTTCCTGCTCTGGGAGGCGGCGTACGCAGAGCTGCTCTTCACCGACGTGCAGTGGCCCGACTTCGACGCAGGCCACCTGGCCGACGCCCTCACACGGTTCGGGCGCCGCGAGCGCCGTTTCGGTGGCCTCGCCCCGATGCCGACCGCCACCCATACTCCCATCACTGCCCCCGCGCGGAGAACCGCCACATGAACCGCGAACCCACCCGCACGGACGACGAGCCCTCGACCGCTCCCCCGATCCCGACGAACGCGCGCGCCGCCATCGCTTCGGTGAAGCCGCTGCCGACGGCGACCGTCCTCTCGGCCGGCATCGGCATGGGCGTGGCCGGAGACGCGCTGCTCCGAGCCTCGGGCGGTCCCGGGCTGAACTTCGCCCTCCTGCTCGCGGGGCTCGCCGTCGCGGTGACGGCCGTCGCTCGAGCTCGCGGCGAACGGGTCTCCCGGGAAGCCGCCGCCTGGCTGACCCTCGGCGTCCTGTTCGGTGCGGCGCTCATGTGGAGAGGCTCGGGCGTCGTCCGCTTCCTCACGTTCGTCGCCGCCTGCACCGCCTTCGCGCTGCCGGCGCTACGGGCCGGTCGTGCATGGCTCCGCTCGGCATCGATCCTCGATGTCGTCGAGGCACCCGTCGCGGCCGGCCTCCACTCCGCGCTCGGGGCGGCCCGGCTGGTTCATCCGGAGCGATGGGCGAGCGAGCGATCCACGCAGACTCGCGGGTCCGCGGCCCGCGTGACCCGCGCCGTACTGGGCGGCCTCCTCCTCGCCGGCATCCCCCTCGGCGTCTTCGGCGCCCTCTTCGCCTCGGCGGATCCGGTCTTCGCGAATCGGCTGTCGGACTGGGTGCGGGTCGACCTGGGTGCATTCGCATCCCACATC
>JAHHMJ010000242.1 GCA_018678395.1 Gemmatimonadota bacterium
CCAGATGCAGGGCGCGGGGATCGTCATCGAAGCGGTGACCGACGGCAACATCCCGCTCTGGGCGGGGGCGGCGCTCGCGTACGGGATCGTGATCCTCTACGTGCTGCGTGGAGGCGTCGGCGCGGTCGGGTGGACGAACACCTTCCAGGGCATCTTCATGCTCGTGATCGCCTGGACGCTGGGCCTCTACCTGCCCTACCGGCTGTACGGCGGGATCGGCCCGATGTTCGAGCGCATCGCGGCCGAACGCCCCGAACTGCTCACGGTTCCAGGCCTCGCCGGCGACGGGACGACGTGGAGCTGGGGGGCCTACTCGTCGGCGATTCTGGTGAGCGCGATCGGCATCAGCCTCTGGCCCCACCTCTTCATGAAGGCCTTCACGGCGCGGAGCGACGACATCCTCCGTCGCACCGTGGTGCTCTTCCCGACCTTTCAGCTCTTCCTGATCCCGGTGTTCCTCATCGGCTTCGCCGGGGTTCTCTTCCCGACCGGACCCGAGAGCCCGGACTTCATCCTCCCGTTCATGATCCTCGAGACCGAGCTGCCGGCACTGGTCGTCGGTCTCTTCTGCGCCGGGGCGCTCTCGGCCTCGATGTCCACGGGCGACGCACTCATGCACGCGGCCGCCTCGATCACGGTCGAAGACGGGATTCGACCCTTCAAGGCGATGGACGACCGCACGCAGCGCCGTGCGATCCAGGTGCTCGTCGTGCTCGTCGGAATCGTGGCCTACTACTTCGCCATCAACGAGAGTTCATCGCTGGTCGCGCTCCTCCTGACCGCCTACGGGATCATCGCCCAGCTGGCCCCTCCGGTCCTCGCCACCCTGTACTGGCGACGGGCCACGACGGCCGGGGTCCTCGCCGGCCTGGTGGCCGGGGGAGCCACGAGTGTGTTCTTCCTCCAGAACCCGGAGCTCAGGCCGTGGGAGCTGCACGAGGGCATTCTGGGCCTCGCCGTACACGTCCCGGTGCTCCTCGCAGTGAGCCTGGCCACGCCGGCGCAGGACCCCGACCACGTCGGTAGCTTCATGGCCGAGGCGCGCGAGCCCCACCAGCCCCGTTCGACGCATGCCTGAACGCGACGAGGGGACACCACCCACCTCGGCCGACGAGGCAGCCGGGCGCGCACGGCTCGAAGAGATCCGGGAGCGGATCCTCGAACTCGACCGCGCCCTGGTCGATGTCGTCGGCGAACGTCGCGACCTCGTGCTCGAGGTGGGGCGTCTGAAGGCCGGGATGGGCCTCCCGGTTCTCGATCCGGGGCGCGAGGCTCAGGTCGTGCGTCGCGCGGCCGCACTGGCACGCGAGCACGGGGTCGACGGGGAGCTCGTCCGGGACGTGATCTGGCGGATCATGGCGTCGGCGCGCGACGCCCAGGAAGGGCACACTCGCTGGGGACCGCCCGCGCCTCCGGCGGACGCAGGCGCGACCGCAGGCGAGACCTGAGCACGCCGACCCCGGCTCACCGCCGCTGAACGCGCGTCAGCCGAACCGCGCGTCGATCGCCCTGCGGATCTGCTCGAGGGATTGCCCCTCGGCGTGACGCCGGATCGCGATCCGCGCCTCGCCCTGACAGATGAGACACCCGCGGGCCATGCCCTCCGGGTGGAAGCAGGTCAACAGTGAGCGGTTGCCGAGGAGCATGCACCCGCAGTAGCAGGCCAGGCCGTCCGCGACCTCGGGGATCTGCCGCATCCCGTCGTAGAGCGCGATGGTCTCCTCAGGAATCCCCTCGGTGCGGAGCTGTTCGGCGCTGATCACGCCGTCACCGGTGATCCCGTCGCGGGGATCGGGGTGATCGGAGCGCAGCCGGCGCTGCGCGACCGCGTGGCCGGGGAGGACGGCGAGTGCGACCGCCGCACCCGGTATCGCCTTCAGGAACGAGCGACGATCGATCATGGGAGTGTCGTGGGGAGGGGCTTCTGAAGTATCCAATCGTAGGCCGGAGCGCGCCAGCCTCAAAGATGGCTCGGCGGCGAATCAGCCGATCAGTCGTCGTCGCCCACGCTACCCCAGGGACCACCGCCGATCGAAGCCACGACCGTGGCCGTACCCCCCGGGGGCACCCGCAGACCGAAGGAGCCTCCCGGCGGCGTCACACCGCGCACGAGATGCGGATTGAGGTCACGGAGCTCCCGCGTCGGCACGTCCAGTGCCCGTGCTACCACGCGCAGCGGCGTGCCACCGGGCACCCACACCCGATCGAACGCATACGGACCGGCCTGTGTGATCTCGAAGCCGTAGCGATCGGCGTTCCGGGCGAGAAACGTGAAGGCGAGCATGCGCGGGACGTGCTGGCGCGTCTCACGCGGCAGGTGCTCGATGATGGCCCAGTACAGATCGGCGTCGCTCTCCGTATCCGCAGCCCGACGCCGCAGCGCCCGGTCGACCCGGGCCGGGCCGGCGTTGTACGCCGCCGCCGCCAGGTACCAGGAGTCGTAGCGATCGTGCAGCCACTGCAGGTACTCGAGCGCCGCATCCGTGGCACGGACGGGGTCCCTCCGCTCGTCGACCCACTCGTCGACCCGGAGCCCATACTGCCGCGCGGTCGGGCCCATGAACTGCCAGAGACCGACGGCCGAGACGTGGGACGTCGCAGACGGCGAGAAGCCCGACTCGATCATCGCGAGAAAGAGAAGCTCTTCGGGCATCCCGCGCTCGAGGAGCTTGCCACGGATCAGGTCGCCGTACACGCCCTCACGGGACATGAAGGTCTCGAAGGTGCCTCGCTCGTCCGTGCTGAACCGCTCGATCCAGAACTGGACCCGCTCGTTCACATCCACGGGGAGCGCGTCCACCGTCGGCAGCGCCGCAGCGAGCGGCCCGCTGGCCATGTTTTTCGGTTCGTCCACCGAACCGAACGAACCCGACGCAGCACCGATCGCGCCGGAGATCCCCAGGGTCAGTCCGGCCGCCGCGAACAGGCGCCGCCGGAGCCGGGAACTTCGGGGATGCGTGTCGTTGAAAGAACGCAGCATCTATGCCTCCTCCTCCACAGCCGCCGCGAGTGCACGCACGCAGGCGCGCGGCTCGAATGGGGACTGCGGACGGGTGGTGTCGAATGGGTCGACCGTCGAATCCGGGAACTACGAACGGACCGTCTCTACGGGTTCGGTTCGGACCCGCGTCGACCCATGTGAACT
>JAHHMJ010000158.1 GCA_018678395.1 Gemmatimonadota bacterium
TCTCTACACCGTGCTGCTCAACCCGCTCCGGAACGTCGCGGGGATCGTCAGCGAGGAGGGGGAGGGGGTGTACCGCCTTCCGGAGGACCCGCGGCAGCCCGAGCCGGCCGACTCCGCCGCCGCCGACTCGACGGCCGTACCGGACACCGCGGGCGTGCGCACCGCGCCTCCCGATACCGGCGGCGTGGCTCGGCCGCTCGGGGTTCTCCGGCGGCGCTGATGGATCCCCGCAGTCGCATTCCCGGCCTCGATCGGCTCCTGCAGGACGGGGCGGCAACGCCGTTCCTCGCGCGCTTTCCTCGGCCGCGTGTGGTCGAAGCACTCCGTCGGGCGCTCGATCAGGCGCGCGCGGGCGTCGTGGACGGCGCCTGGGAGCACGATCCCGCGGACCCCGGCCCCTACTGGCACGTGGCGGCTCACGAACTCGAGGCCGAGGCCGTCCCGTCGTTGCGGCCGGTCCTGAACGCCACGGGTGTGGTGCTCCACACGAACCTCGGTCGCGCCCCCCTCGCGCCCGAGGCCGTGCACGCCATGCAGGCCGTGTCGCCCGGCTACAGCACGCTCGAGTTCGATCTGGAGAGCGGCCGCCGAGGCTCCCGCTACGATCACTGCGCGGGCCTCCTGGCCGAACTGACCGGGGCGGAAGATGCGGTCGTGGTCAACAACTGCGCGGCGGCGCTGGTCCTGGTCCTGAATGCGACGGCCGCGGGGCGCGGCGTGGTGGTGAGCCGGGGGGAGCTGGTCGAGATCGGCGGGGGGTTCCGGATTCCCGACATGCTGGAGCGTGCGGGGACCCGCATGGTCGAGGTGGGCTCGACGAACCGGACGCGCACGGCGGACTACGAGCAGGGGCTGCGGGCGGGACCGGTCGGCGCCCCCCCCGCCGCGGTACTCAAGGTACACCGGTCCAACTTCCGGGTGAGCGGCTTCACGGAGGAGGCCCCGGTGGCCGAACTCGTCGCGGTGTGCCGGGCTGCCGGCGTGCCCCTGATTCACGACGTGGGGTCCGGACTGCTCGTCGACCCCGCCGAACTGGAGCTGCCCCCCGAGCCGCGGGCGTCCACCTCGATGGCGGCCGGTGTCGACGTCGCCGTCTTCTCGGGCGACAAGCTGCTCGGGGGGCCGCAGGCGGGCCTGATCGTCGGTCGGGCCGAGATCGTCGCGGCGGTGCGCGACAATCCGCTCTGCCGGGCGTTGCGGGTGGACAAGGCGACGCTGGCGGCGCTCGAGGCGACGTTGCGGCTGTACCGGGACCCGGCGACGGTCCGTCGGCGGGTGCCGGTCCTGCGCATGCTCACCGAGGAGCCGACGGCACTGGAGGCCCGAGCCCGAACCCTGGCGGAGGGGCTGACGGCGGCGGCGACCGCACACGAAGCCGTCGCGGTCCGCACGGAAGGCCGGGTCGGCGGGGGCACCTATCCGGAGGTCGCGATTCCGGGGTGGGGCGTTCGGATCGAGACGAAGGACGTCGGTCGGCTGGCGGCGGCACTGCGGTCGGGCACCCCGGCGGTCGTCGCCCGCGTCGAGGACGACGGTCTCATCGTCGACGTACGCACGATCCCGCCCGAGGCCGACGGGACGCTGTGCGACGCGCTCCTCAGCGCGCTCGAGTACCGGCCGTGACGGCGGGCCCGGGCAGGCCCGCGGTCTTTCTCGATCGCGACGGGACGCTCATCGAGGACGCGGACTACCTCGCGGACCCGGAGGGGGTGGTCCTCATCGCGGGGGCAGCGGATGCGCTGGCGCGGCTGCGTGCCGCGGGCTTCGCGCTGGTGGTCGTCACCAACCAGTCCGGTATCGCGCGTGGGCGGTTCACCGAGGGCGACTACCGGCGTGTATCGGCGCGACTCGACGAGCTTCTCGCCGAGGGCGGAGTCGCGCTCGATGCCTCGCTTCACTGCCCGCACCATCCGACGTACTCCGGGCCGTGCGGCTGCCGGAAGCCCGCCCCCGGGATGCTGGTTTCGGCGGCCGGTGCCCTGGGCCTCGATCTCGACCGATCCTGGATCGTCGGCGACAAGGTGACCGACCTCCAGGCCGGCGATGCCGCGGGCGCGGCGGGCATCCTGGTGCGGACGGGTTACGGGGGTACCGAAGAGGACGAGCTGCCCGGCGGAGGCGCGGTCGTGGACTCGATCCGGGAGGCGGCCGATCACATTCTCGCATCGCCGCGGTGAGTCCCGTCGGAGGGTGTGATCCGTTGACCCTGTGGGCGGGCCCGGGTAGCTTCGCCAGTCGAGACTTGTACAGGAACGGGGACCCTCCGGAGGGTGTAGACGTCCGGCGACGATCCAGTCCCGTTCACGGTCGAATCAGGAGGATTCGGGCATGGTGACGCTCACTCCCACCGCGGTAACGAAGGTTCAGGAATTCATCACCGCCCACGGCTCCGGCGACGTGTCCGGCCTGCGTGTCGCGGTTCTTCCGGGCGGATGCTCGGGTTTCCAGTACGGACTCAATATCGAAGACGCCCCCGAGACCGACGACGAGATCCTCGATCTGGCCGGTGTACGGGTCTTCGTCGACCCCTTCAGCGCCCAGTACCTCGAAGGGGTCGAGATCGACTACGTGACGAGCATGATGGGCTCCGGCTTCAGCTTCCGGAATCCCAACTCGGCAGGCGGTTGCGGGTGCGGATCGTCGTTCACGGTCTGAATGGCAACGCCGGCTCGAGCGGCCGTGGTGCGGGGCCCGGGGGATCACGTTCCCGCGGGCCCTTCGTACGTAGGTACGTCGCGGTGGCGAGCGTCGTGAGCCTGGCGTGACGGCCGATCCCTCGGACCTCCGCGTCCACACGGCCACGGCGGGCGCCTTCGCCGAGAACGGCTATGTGGTGGAGTCGGTTTCGACCGGACGGGCGTGGATCGTCGATCCCGGAGCCTGCGCCCCGCAACTGGTCGCGACGGTCCGCTCCGGGGACTGCACGCTCGAGTCGGTCCTGCTGACGCACGCCCACATCGACCACGTCGAGGGCCTGCACGCCGTTCGTGCGGCGTTCCCGGACGCACCCATCCTGCTGCACGACGACGATCTGCCCCTCTACCGCGAGGCCGCCGCGCAGGCCTCCTGGTTCGGGCTGGAGCTCGACCCCCTCCCCGAACCGGGTGGGCGGCTCGAGGCCGGTGGCACGCTCGCCTGGGGCCCGCACGAGGTCGAGATCCGGCACGCGCCGGGGCATGCGCCGGGCCATGTCGTCTTCATCGCGCACGACGCGGGACTCGCCCTGGTGGGGGACGTGATCTTTCTCGGATCGATCGGTCGAACCGATCTGC
>JAHHMJ010000589.1 GCA_018678395.1 Gemmatimonadota bacterium
CATCTGGACGTCGGCGATGTTGTCGAAGTTGGCCGACTTGGTGTCGAGCGGCAGGTAGTCGCCCGCATCGATCTCGACGTCCAGCAGGGCGCGCACGGCCGCCTCGTACTCGGCACGGTTCAGCCGCTGAAAGGTCTTGTGACCCGGATCCGGCTGCTCCATCGCGGCGGCGTCCAGAGACGCCTCGAGCTGGGCGGCGAGAACGCCGAGCGTGTCGCCCGCCGGCCGCCGCCGACCCTGCGGCGGCATCATGCCCGCGCGCAGCTTTCGAATCACCCGCTCGGCGACCACGGCGCGCGAGGTGGGGTCGGCGACGTCGAAGTCCTCGAGGTTCAGGTTACCGACGAGCCGGCGCTCGTTGTGGCACTGGGTGCAGTAGCGATCGACGACCTCGTCGAGGGCGTCGGGAGAAGGCGGCAGCGGCGCGAGTTCGGGGTGTGCCGCGAACGCCGCTCGCGGCGCGACGCCCACCTCGGGCGAGCCGGCGAGCAGAATCAGCGCCATCCCCGTGACGCCCAGGACCGCGGCCACCGACTTCATCGGCCGCGGGCCTCCCGGATCGCCGCGGCGGTCACGTCGATGCGGAACTGCAGCAGCTTCCGGCCCAGCTCGATGATCTCGTCCTTCGGCTCGATGCTGGCGCCGTTGATCGTCGCCTTCCCGGCCGCCACGCGCTGGTCGTAGCGCACGACCGTCGGGTCGGTGACCATCATGATCGACGTGATGTAGAGGTTGTCGTGCAGCCCCTCGTCGATCGGCTGATCGTAGCCCAGCTCGTCTTCCATGTAGCGCTCGACGTCGGCGTAGTTGTAGAACGCGCCGATGTGATGGGCCGTGGCCCCGCGACCGGCCTCACCCCACTCGGCCGTGAGCTTGTCGGCCACGGCGCGCATCCCGCGCGCATTCCCGCCCGAGTCGCCGATGTAGACGACGTCGGTGAAGCCGTGGGCGGCGAGCGAGCGGCCGACGTCCTCGAGCACGGCCTCGAACGTCTCCTGCCGGACCGAGAGGGTGCCGGGGTAGCGCATGTGCCCCGACGGCGGATCGATCGAGCCTTCGGGAACCAGCTTGACGATGGGCGCGCACAGGGCGTCGCCGAGCTCGCGGGCGAGCAGGTCGCAGGCCGACATCAGCACGTAGTTGTGCTTGCCCGTGGCGACGTAGGGGCCGTTCGGCTCCACGCCTCCGGTCGAGACGATGGCGGTCGTCTTGCCGGCGGCGATCTCGTCGCGGACCTCCATCCAGGTCAGCTCTTCGATCCAGACCGAGTTCAGGGCGTCGATCGGACGAGGCGCGTCCAGCTCCTGGGCCGCGACCGGGCCGGGCAGCCCGACCGCGAGCAGGGGCAACGTCATCCACAGACCACGAACCCGCATCGACGACTCCGGAAGAGGGGGTGTTACAGCACGACGGGCACCGCCCGAGCGAACCGGAAACGGGGCCCCGTCGCGCGAAACTACGGCGCGCACGCGGGGGCGGCCAGAGAATCGTCGAACCTTGAAGTGTCGGCCCTGCTCGCGCCGGTCCCCCTCGGTGCCTAGAGTCGTGTCCCCATGGGCTCCCGCCATCTCCTCCTGCTGCTCGCCACGGCCGCGGCCGCCTTCCACCTCTGGGCGGCCGGCGTCGCGCCCTTCACGGCGCTCGTCCAGCGTCCGGTCCACCTGGCGTTGATGGTGGGCATCGGGCTGCTCGTGGTCCGGAAGCGCGGCTCCGGCGACGAGACCTCGGGGCCCGGCACCGCCTACGTGATCGTCTCGTGGCTGCTCGTCCTGCTGATGGCGGGCGCGGCCCTGCATCTCGTGCTCGGGCACGAGGCGCTCGTGCGCCGCACCGGCTCGCCCACGCCCTGGGACCTGGTCTGGGGCGCGGCGACGGTGCTCGTCGTCCTCGAGCTCACGCGCCGGACCGTGGGATGGGCGCTCGTCGTCATCTGTGTGGCCGCGCTCGGTTACGCTCTGGCCGGTCCGTACCTGCCGGGGCTGCTCGCCCACCGCGGCTACGGACCGGTGCGCCTTCTGGAGCAGCTGTACCTGTCCACCGAGGGCATCTGGGGCGTTCCGCTCGGGGTCTCGGCCGACTTCGTCTACCTGTTCATCCTGTTCGGCGCCATCCTCGACGTCGCGGGCGGGGGCTCGCTCTTCATCTCGCTCGCCAGCCGCATCGCGGGGCGGACGCGGGGTGGCCCGGCCAAGACGGCGGCGGTGGCCTCGGGTCTCATGGGATCGCTGTCGGGGAGCGCCGTCGCGAACACGGTGACGACGGGGGCGTTCACGATCCCGCTCATGAAGAACGCGGGCTTCAGTCCCCGGTGGGCGGGTGCGGTCGAGGCGACGGCGTCGACCGGTGGCCAGCTCATGCCGCCGGTGATGGGGGCGGGCGCCTTCATCCTCGCGACCTGGACCAACATCCCGTACGTGCAGGTTGCCGTGGCGGCGGTGGTGCCCGCGCTGCTGTTCTACGCCGCGCTGCTCTTCGCCATCCACTTCCGGGCCGCGCGCATGGGACTGGCCCCGGTCCCGCCGGACGACGCTTCGGAGATCGTGGCCCGCCTCCACCTGTTGCTGCCGCTCGGGATCATCGTCGTCTTCCTCGCGATGGGTCGATCGCCGATGCGTGCGGCGTTCTGGGGGGTCGTCTCGGCGGCGGTGGTGACGTATCTGCGGGTGGCGACGCGCCCGAAGCGGGAGGACTTCGAGCGGGGACTGCTCCTCGCGGGGAAGGGGTCGGTTCAGGTC
>JAHHMJ010000469.1 GCA_018678395.1 Gemmatimonadota bacterium
GTCGTCGTGCAGTGGCGCGCCGTGTCGGAGCAGCGGGCGCTGGAGCAGCTCCGAGTCGAGGTCGGCGAGGCGCGCACCGCGGCCCGAGCCTGCAGCCAGAGCCTCGCCGCCGACGAGGCGGAATTCCAACTCATGGCCGCACGGGTGGACTCGCTGCGCGGCGCGGTGGACGCCCTGGAGGCCCTCGACGCCCGCGGTGTTCCGGCCGAGCGCTACGAGGAGTACCTCGAGACGGTCGACGCATTCAACGACGGCGTCTCCCGCTGGGAGCGGGATGCCGACCGTCTACGCCAGGCCGAGACGGCCTGCCGTGACGTCGTGGCCGGCTACAACGCGCTCGCCGATTCCGCCCGCGCCGCGAACGGTCTTCAGTCCCCGGGAACGTAGATCTCGGCTCCGCGATCCAGGAACTCCGAGGACTTCTCGGCCATCCCCGCCTCGATCGCCTCCGGGGTGTCCAGCCCATGCTCCGCCGCGTAGTCGCGAATGTCCTGGGTGATCTTCATCGAGCAGAACTTCGGACCGCACATCGAACAGAAGTGCGCGACCTTCGCGCCGTGCGCAGGCAGCGTCTCGTCGTGGTACTTGCGAGCGGTGACCGGGTCGAGAGCCAGGTTGAACTGGTCTTCCCAGCGGAACTCGAAGCGGGCCTTCGAGAGCGCGTCGTCCCAGTCCTGGGCGCGCGGATGACCCTTCGCCAGATCTGCGGCGTGCGCCGCGATCTTGTAGGTGATCACGCCGGCCTTCACGTCGTCCCGATTCGGAAGCCCGAGGTGCTCCTTCGGCGTGACGTAGCAGAGCATGGCCGTACCGTACCAGCCGATCTGCGCCGCGCCGATCGCGCTGGTGATGTGGTCGTAGCCGGGGGCTACGTCCGTCGTGAGCGGCCCCAGGGTGTAGAAGGGCGCCTCGTCGCACCACTCCAGCTGTTTCTCCATGTTCTCGCGGATCATGTGCATCGGCACGTGCCCCGGCCCCTCGTTCATCACCTGGACGTCGTGCTCCCAGGCGATGCGGGTGAGCTCGCCCTGGGTCTTCAGCTCCGCGAACTGGGCCTCGTCGTTGGCGTCCGCGATGGATCCGGGTCGCAGACCGTCGCCGAGCGAGAACGAGACGTCGTAGGCCGCCATGATCTCGCAGATCTCGCGGAAGTGCGTGTAGAGGAAGCTCTCGCGGTGATGCGCCAGACACCACTTGGCGATGATGCTGCCCCCCCGCGAGACGATGCCGGTCATGCGCCTGGCGGTCATCGGCACGTACCGCAGCAGGACACCCGCGTGAACGGTGAAGTAATCCACGCCCTGCTCGGCCTGCTCGATCAGCGTCTCGCGGTAGATCTCCCAGGTCAGCTCTTCCGGTACGCCCCCGACCTTCTCCAGCGCCTGGTAGATCGGGACGGTCCCGATCGGCACGGGCGAGTTGCGCAGGATCCACTGGCGGGTCTGGTGGATGTTCTGCCCCGTCGACAGATCCATGACCGTGTCGGCTCCCCACAGGGTCGACCAGCGCAGCTTCTCGACCTCCTCGTCGATGGACGAGCTGACCGCCGAATTCCCGATGTTGGCGTTGATCTTCACCTTGAAGGCACGGCCGATGATCATCGGCTCCAGCTCCGGGTGATTGATGTTGGCCGGGATGATGGCCCGCCCCCGAGCGACCTCCGACCGAACGAACTCCGGATCCATCCCCTCGCGCAGCGCCACGAACTCCATCTCGGGCGTGATCTCGCCGCGACGGGCGTAGTGCATCTGGGTCACCGGGCCCGTGCCGCGCAGCACCTCGTGGTTCAGCCGTGGCGGGATCTCGGCGGTCCCGTGCCGGGGATCGCGGGCCAGGTCGGGCAGCCGGTGCAGTCCGGCTTCTTCGACGTCACCCCGGGCCCGGATCCAGGGCTCGCGCAGCGGGTCGAGACCACGGTGAGGATCCGCCCCCAGCGGGCCGCTCGTGTCGTAGACCGTCAGCGGCGGCTCTCCGCCGGCCAGCGAGATCTGTCGCATGGGGACCCGCACCCCACCCCGTCCCTCGACGTACACACGCCGCGAATTCGGGAAATGGTTGCCGTAGTCCCCTTCCCACGACTCGGTGGGGACGGACTCGGACTCGTGCATGGGAAGATCGGCGTCGGACATGGGCTACCTCGCGCGGGGCGGAGGCGCGGTACGCCGGGGGTGAGCGCGCGATTGCGCGGGGGCGGCCGTCGCCGCCTGCTCACCGACCGACCGCGCTCCCTCCGCCGGTGTGAACCGGATCAGGTTCCAAGGGACTCTCTCAACCTCGGCCGGCGCCGAAGTACCCCTGGCGGTCAAAGACGAAGGTCCGGCGGCGAAGGGCGGGTGTCAACGTCGTCCCCCACCGGCCGGACCGATCGGCGATCAGCAGTCGCCGCCGCGCGCGCCGTTCGGGACGCAGTCGAAGCGATCGCGGCGAACGTCGTACACCCAGCGATCCCCGTCCTCGAGGACGAAGTCGATCGTGCGCATCGCCCGGGCCTGATTCTGCATCCGCGCCGGGTCGATATTGTCCGCGCTGGGGCGCTCGATGAGGATGTAGTGGGCGCTCCCGAAGACCGCGGACTGGGTGCAGAAGCTGGTGACGCGACCGACGGGCGCATCGCCGATGCGCTGCCGCTGACCGGAGTTGAGCCCGACCAGGAACACCCGCTCGAGAAGTCCCCCGCCCTGCCGGTTGTCGATGTCGATGCACGCGATCGGGGCGTTCGGATCGAAGTCCTGCTGTGCGGCGGCACTACCGCCGCTCGAGGCGCATGCGGCGGTCACGAGGGCCGTCACGCCGCAGAGAAGTGAGAGGGCACGGATACGCACGGGGAACCTCCAGAGGATTCGATGGGGCCGGACGCCTCAGGAATACCGCGAATCCACTGTCGATGCCACCCGCCCCTCAGTAGAAGAGGGAGATGCGGACGAAGACCTGGCGGCCGTACGCTCCGAACTCGGTGGGCAGGATCGGGACACTCGGGGCGCCTCCAGACAGCGAGGGGCGATCGCCCGTAGAGAGGAGGCCCCCGACGCCGACGCGGGCGGAGCGGCCCAGGTCGTAGGACGCAGAGGGCGTCCACGCGGTGCTGCGGTCGTCCAGATTCGCCAGGACCGACAGGGCGAGCGAGAGTCGGCCCTCGTCGTCGGGCGACGCCACCACGGCGGCCCCGCCGTAGTACCTGCCCAGGTAGTAGGTCTCCCCGCGGCTCAGCACCGGGGAGGCGAGCTGTGCGGGGTACTCGGCCGCCGACCCCGCGCCGTCTCCGTTGTAGTGGATCTCCGCACTGACGGACACGCGCGTCGACACCCGGTCCACACCGAGCGTGGCACGCGTCGCATCCCCCACCGCTCCTTCCAACCGGAGCTGCGCGTGATCGCCGAGCCAGGTCACTCCGGCGAGCCCCACGGTCCGGTCCCAGAACCGCCCGCCGCCGCCCCACACCTCCCACCGCGCACCCGACCAGCTGCCCCGCACCCCTCCGGAGACCCCGTCCTCACCGCGGTCCACCAGCACCCCGTCGACCTCGACGCCCCCGGGATAGGCCAGCGCGCGAATCCCGTCCACTCCCGGCCGCTCCTCCACATCGAGTTCGAAGGGGCTGAACGCCGCCCACAGATCCGCGACGGGGAAGAGCACGGACGTGCCCCACGAGATCGCCTGCCGTCCGATCGTCCAATCGACCGGCCCGGTGAAGAGCCGCAGCGCAATGCGGTCGAAGTCGTGCACGACGCGGGTGCCCTCGGTGTCGACCCAGGTGGCGCTCGCGTCGAAGGCTCGGCCCGGGCGACGACTCACCCCGAAGCCCGCCGGTCCGAGTGCGCCCGACGCACTCACGGACGCCAGGACTCGCTCGTGAACCTCCAGGACCGCGCGATCCGTCCATTCCACGCTCCACTTCAGGCGGACGACTCCACCGTGAACGCCTTGCACGTCGTCGTCGGAGGACTCGAGCGCAGGGTCCACCCAGCTGGTCAGCGACTGGAGGGTCGCTCCGAGATCGAACCGCCACGCATCGCCCGCGCTCTGGGCGGAGGCGGCTTGCGCATCGAGGCCGATCACCCCCACGAGGACGAGGCCGATCACCCCGATCCGGCCGATGCCGTGCCCACGCGGGGGCGTCATCGAACCGGGCCGCGTCATCGACTCGCGCCGTCCTCCACCACGCGCCCGTCGAGCATCCGGATCACCCAAGGCGTGCGGTCGAGAACGGCCCGGTCGTGCGTGGCGAAGAGGAAGGTGGTGTCCAGTTCCCGATTGAGCTCGAGCATCAGGTCGATGAGTTCGTCCGAGGCGGCGCTGTCGAGGTTCGCGGTCGGCTCGTCGGCGAGAACGATGCTGGGCTGGGTCGCCAGCGCGCGCACCACCGCGACCCGCTGCTGCTGTCCCCCGCTCAACTCGTGGGGCTTGCGGTCCATCATGTCGCCGAGCCCGACCCGTTCGAGAAGGGGCTCGACGATCTGGCGCCGCGCCGCCGGGTCGCGATTCCGGAGCAGCAGGGTGAACTCGGCGTTCTCGTAGGCGATCAGCACCGGCACGAGGTTGTACGCCTGAAAGACGAAGCCCACGTGGGCGAGGCGGAAGTCGGCAGCCTCTCCACGACTGAGAGACGACACGTCGCGACCGCCGACGATCACCCGCCCGGTAGTCGGAGTGTCCAGAACGCCGACGAGATTGAGCAGCGTGGTCTTCCCGCATCCGGACGGACCGGCGAGCGCCGCGAAGGCCCCCTGGTCGACCACCAGGTCCACACCCCGGAGCGCATGGACCTCGAGCGGTCCCTGCCGAAACACCTTGGTGACACCCTCCACCCGGATGGGCTGTGCCGCGTCGTCCATCACCGTCTCCGCGCTCGGAGCACCCCCGGGCGTCGTCGTCATCGACTCGTCCTCATTCGTAGAAACGCATCGCCTCGGCCGGCGCCAGGCGGGCCGCACGGAGCGCCGGATAGATCGCACTGCTGATCGTCGCCACCGCCACCAGAACGCTCGCGGTCACCCACTTGGACACGACGATCTGACTGCGCATCACCATGTTCGCGAGATCGACGCCGGCCAGCTCGATCTCCTCGATGCCCCAGGCGGCGACGGAGATACCCCACCGCGCGAGGGCCCCGTGAATCGCGAGTGCCAGCGCCAGACCCAACACCATCGACAGCGCCGTCATGAGCGCGGTCTCGGCGAGGACCAGCCGGGCCAGGCGTCCTCCGCGCAGCCCCAGAGCGTTCAGGAGTCCGAACTCGCGCACCCGCTCGAGGACCGAGACGAGGAAGGTGTTCGCGATGGCGAAGACCACCACCAGGTAGATCACGACGGCATAGACGTACAGGAAGGCGTCGTCGATTTCGATGAATCCGACCATCTCGGGAAGCGCCTCTCGCCAGGTCAGGACCTCGAGCCCGGCACCGCCCTCGGGCAGCGCCTCCCGGATGCGATCCTGAACCGTTTCGGGCTCCACCCCCGACTCGACGAGCACTCCGAACTGGACGAGCTGGTCGTCCAGACCCAGCGCATCGCCCGCCGCCTCCAGCGTGGTGTAGGCGAGCACCTCGTCGAGGTCGGCGCGACCCGACCGGACGATCCCCGCAACGTGGAAGAGGGCTCGGGTCAGCTCCCCGTCCGCGCCCGTCGCCGTGAGCACCACGCGGTCGCCCGGACCCACCTCCAGCTCCTCGGCCACCGGTCCCCCGAGCAGGAGGGGTGCGCGCAGTTCGGTGTCGTCGAGGCGGTCGCCCTCGACGACGTCTGCGTCCACGTCGCGCAGCGCGACCTCCGCCCTCGGCCGAATGCCCAGCAACTGCACGGGGCGGTTTCCGACTGCGGTGCTGAGCAGCCCGTCGATGGCGACCCGCGGCATGACGTTCGCGACGCCGTCCACCGCAGCCACGAGCTCGCCGACCGTCTGCGCCCCATCGATCAGGATGTCGCCCGAACGGGCTTCCCAGTACCCCTCGCCGTGGACGAGCACTTCGCCGCCGGCGCCCTCCACGGCGGCGTCCAGCATCTGGAAGTGGCTGTCGTCGCCCACTCCCATCGCCGCGAGCACCATCGCGTACGACAGGGTGACCGCCGACATGAGGATCAGGGTCCGGCTGCGTTGCCGCCACAGATTCCGCCAGGCGAGTCGCCAGATCACGTCGTCCTCCCCGCGATGGTGGGGGCCGGCTCCAGCCGCGCGGCTGTCCACGCCGGCCACAATCCGCTCAACACCGCCACACCGAGCATGACCACGACCGGCTCCACGACCGTGCGCACGCCGAGTTCGGCGTACAGGCGATCCGAGAAGGCGACCCCCATGTACGAGAACGACGTCTGGTCGGTGAAGAGTTCGAGGTTCAGCCCCGCGGTGGCGTGATAGCCGGCGATCGCCGCGCCCAGCCCGCAGCCGATCAAGGCTCCCGCGCCGCCGAGAACCAGCGCTTCGACGAGCAGCGTCCGCAGCAGCCGACGGGGCCGCATCCCGACCGCCACCAGGACCCCGAACTCCCTCCTCCGCTCGAGCGCGCTCATGCGCTGGGTGTTCAGGATGCCGACCGCCGCCACGAGGTAGATGAAGACGTACATGCTCGCGAAGCTCGAGCGACTGACCGTGATGATCTGGAAGATCCCGGGCAGGAGTTCGGGCCACGCCCGCACGACCGCCTCCTCCTCATCGAGCCCCTCCGGATCTCGCGAGGCGCCGAGGGCTGACGCTACCGCGTCGGCCACGGAACTCGCGCGGTCCAGGTCGTCCGTCCGGACCAGGATCGCGTTGGCGCGTCCCTCCAGCGCGGCGAGGAAGCGGGCGTCGTCGATGTGGACGAAGCTCGACTGCTGATCGACGGCGAAGTTGCCGGTGCGGACGACCCCCACCACGACCAGCAGATCGTTCCCTAGCGAACCGTCGGCCGCCTCCGCGAAGACCACCAGCTCGTCGCCCGCCCCGACACGAAGCTTCCGAGCCAGTGACTCGCCGAGCACGACCTCCCGCGGAGCGCCGAGAGGCGCCGCCTCGTCGGCCAGCCAGCGGCCGTCCACGATGCCGTCGGCGATCGGTGTGGCCGCCGTCTCCAGATCGGGGTGGACGCCGACGACCCGTCCGACCTGCGATCGCTGCTCGTGTCCGATGATGCCGAACAACTCGACCCGGGGAGACACCTCGACCACCCCCTCGACCGCCCGGACGGTGCCGAGCAGATCGGCGTCCACCGTGAGCGCGTGGTAGGGCCGGGGCGTGTCCGCCCATCCCGCCGTCTGAACCTGCAACTGGCCGGTGTCCACCGAGGTCGCCGCCCGCACCATCTGCCCGAGCCACCCTTCGATGAAGGCCAGGGACCAGACCATCAGCGCCACGGAGAGGGCGATCCCGGCGAGCGTCAGCGCGGTACGCCAACGGTGGCGGGCCAGGTTCCTGATGCCCAACCGCACGGCGAGCACGGTCGTCAGCCTCTCGCGACCCGACGCAGTCCGCGCCGGGTGAAGAGGTCGCCTTCGACGTCCACGTCGAGTTCGAGCGTGTGGTAGATGACCACGGTCCGCTCGGACGGGGTGTCCGTCGGGATCACCGTCAGGGTGAGCGGCAACAGGCGACCCGACACCTCGGCGACGTCGGAGTAGCGCATGGTGCGGACGAGGTCGTCGCCGTCGAAGTAGTCGGTGCGCGAGGGCACCCATCGCTCGTCCAGCCAGAACTCGACCCGGGTGTAGACCACGGGTGCCTCGGGGCGCGGCGTGAGGGTGATGCGCAGCGCTCGTTCATCGCCCTCGTCCACCCAATCGGCCTCGGCAGAGTAGTCCTCACGGTACGACGTCTCACGCAGCAGATCGTCATTCGTGAAGTGGCTCCCCATCCAGCTCTCCGACAGGAGGCCCGACGGAATCCGGATGAGTCGGTCCGCCCGCGGCGCGTAGTTCCAGAGCCCGTCGTCGGTCATCAGGGTCGCGGTCCCTTCTTCGCGAGCCGGCGCACGGATCACGATCAGGGCGTCGTCCATGCCGCGCGACCAGCTCTCCAGCGTGAGCTCCCGGGTCCCCCGGGCGCGCTCGACCCGCATCGTCATGACCGCGTGGGACGAAGACGCGCGGTACAGGTCGTCGAGATGGTCCAGGACGGCGGCGACGTCGGGGGCCGCCTGGGCGGCCGCCGGCGGGGCCGGCACGAACACCGCACCAACCAGGAGGGCGAGCGCGATTCTCCTGAAGTCGGACATCATTCCTCCCAGCCCACGTGAGCCGCATCGAGCATGTCCCGGAGCATGTCCATCCG
>JAHHMJ010000684.1 GCA_018678395.1 Gemmatimonadota bacterium
CTCGTCGTAGCGGCGGTACCGGGTGGCCGCTACCGCGGTGGCGCCGCCGGGGCCGTTCGCGTTGGCCGCCGCCATCACCGCCCGCTCGGCCCGCACGTCGAAGAGGTCGCACACGGCCGCGATCGAGACGTTGAGGTCCTCCTGCCCCATGAAGACCTCGAGCGACTTGTTGGCGGGGTTGTTGCGGTGATTCTCGGCCTCCATCTCGATCCAATCGGGATGCGCGAAGCCGAGGCACCGTCCCAGCGACTCGCCTTCACCCCCGAAGCCCACGATGCCCACGCGGACCCGATCGCCCGGGGGGCGCGAGACAGCGTTGGGAATCACGGCCGGGGCCCGGCCTTCCAGCCCCAGTTCGGCCATGATGGCTTCGCGTTTCGCGTCGTCGGTCAGCTTCTTCTGGTACCATCCGGCGAAGAAGACGCCGAGGACCGGCACCGAGGCCAGCGCCTTGAGCAGATCCCGGCGACCGATGCCCGTAGGGTCCGCCGGGCCGTCCGTGTCGCTGCGCGTGTCGTTGCGCGTGGCGTCGCGCGTGTCGTCGCTCATGTCGCCTCCACGGTGGTCCGGGGCTTACGCAGGAGTCGGTCCAGGCCGATGCGATGGCTGGTGGGGAGAGCGAGCAACACCATCAGCGCGGCCAGCTCCACCAGGACCTTGTTGACGATCAGGTAGCTCCCCTCGGCGGGGGTCGTGTACTCCAGACCCGGGAGGGGCGGAGCGGCCAGGTAGTAGAGGGCCAGCAGCACGATCCCCGCCGTGGTCGCCGTCCGTGTGAAGACGCCCACGAGCAGGGCGAGTCCGATGAGGATGAGCCCCCACTCGTTCAGCGCGTCCACCACGACCAGGGCCTCGGGGTTGGCCGCCAGGTCCTGGAAGAAGCCCGAGAACCATCCCGGGGACTCCTGGAGGTAGCCCGCCGAGGTCCATTGGTCGCTCGTGATCTTGGCCACTCCCTCGTACAGGAAGTGCCAGCCCACGAGCATGCGCAGGACCACCAGGGTCGTGAGCTGGAAGCCGCCCAGCGGGGCGTCGGCCGATCGACTCATGGTTCTCCCCTTTCACGGTGTGACTCCGAGACGGACCGCCAGCGCGAGGAGCGCCATCGTCGGCCGTCGGCGCCCAGCAGCAGACAGGCGCAACACGGGAGGGTCTCGATGAGGGCCACCGCCCACGCCGGCCGTAGCACCAGCGTGGTCGTGGCGAGTGCGTCGGCCATCATCGCCGAGGGCGCGGCCACCGACGCGCTGAGGGTCGTCTGTGGTGAGCGTCCCGTGGCCGTGTCCACCACGTGGTGCACGCGACCGTCCGGCGTGAAGCGGTCCTCGTAGCCGCCGGAGGTGGCGATGGCCCCCGACGTCAGCTCGGTGACGACCGGGAAGCCGGTCTGCCTCAGGGGATCCTGGACCCCGATCCTCCAGGGCCGGTCGTCTTCGTTCAGACCCGACGTCCGGATGTCGCCGCCGGCGTCGATGAGCCAGCGATCGAGGCCACGCCGCTGAAGCACCGCGGCCACGCAGTCCACCACGTACCCCTTCGCGATGCCGTCCAGAGTCAGGCCCATTCCCGACCGCTTCAGGCGAACGGACCGGCGCCCCACCCGAAGACCCGACATCCCCACGAGCCCTCGAGCACTCCGGAGCTCCGCGTCGGACACCGCGCCCCCGAATTTCAGCCCCCGCAGCAGATCCACCACCGGCTTCACCGTGACGTCGAAGGCTCCGCGGCTGATCCGATGGAGTTCTGCTGCGCCGTTCAACACGGCGCGGAGTTCCGGCGGCGCACCACGAAGAGCACCCCGTTCGTTCAGCGTGGACACGGCCGACGAACCGTCGTGCCGGTTGAGCAAGGCGACGACCCGGTGCAGCTCATCGAAGGCCTCCCCAAGGGTCGTGTCGGTCAGGTCCTGGGACCCGTGCACCACAGTTACCGACACGCGCGTGCGCATGGAGGGCGCGGACCACGTCGTGCGCCGCAGGCGTCGACTCAGCCGAGCGCTCTCCTCCACCCGGGGCCCGGGATTCGCGGCCTGGAACCCCAGCTTCGTCAGGGTAGCGGCGAGGTCGTCCACGGGGACGCCGGGGGAGGTGACGTCAGGCATACGTCTACGGTGGTCACCTCGGCGGACGAAGCGGTATCCAGAGGATGCCGTCGGATCGTGCGGGGAATATTCCTCGGATCGTGGTCCCTGGGGCTCGGTCCCGTCAGACCTCTCCCGTTCCTGGGCCGCTGTGCGGGGCACCTGCGCGTCTCCACACCGATCCACCCAGGGTGGGGGATGTCCGTAGGGGAATTTCCCCACACGGTCCTCACGCAAATCACCCGCTTGCAGTGGGGTGATTCTTCCGACTCGCGCCGCTCCCGAACGGTCCCACGTTCAGAGTGGGGCACCAGGACACACACCCGGCCGAACGTGGGGGAAGAAGATGACCGTGCGTAAGCGAATCGCCGCTCTCGTGATCGTCGCCACGGCGCTGGCCTGCGGGGAGCAGGCCCCGCCTCCACCGGAAGGGGCAGCCGGCGACGCGGCAGCCATACCCGCTGCCGCGCTTCTAGCCGCCCTCTCGGATGAGCAGGCGGAGGGTCGCGCGCTATACCAGTCGGTCTGCTGGACGTGCCACGGCGCCGGCGGTCGCGGCGACGGACCCGTGGCGGGGACGGAAACGGTGGGGGTACCCCAGGACTTCGTGGCCGGAGACTATGCCGCTCTCTCGCTCGCCGAACTCGAGCATCGGTTCCAGGCGTCGCTCACCGGGGACGGCGTGGACCCGGAACATCCCCACATGCGGACCGTGGTGGAGTTGCTCAAACCGGACCGGTTCCGGACGGCCCTCAGCTACATCCCCGTCCTCGCCTATCCGTCCGGCATTCCTGGAAGCGCGCTGACGGGGATGGACCTGTATCAGACCCGGTGTGCCGCCTGCCACGGCGAGCTGGGTGACGGCCAGGGCCATGCCGCAGATGCGTTGAAGGTGGTGGAGCCCGCGAACTTCCGCGCCGACACGCTGGTCGCGGCCGGCGACTGGAACGGGGTGTTCGATCGGATCAGCGAGGGTGGACGGACCGTGCACGGCTCGTCGATGCCGCCCTGGGGCGCGGCGCTGTCCGAAACCCAGATCTGGGATCTGGTGGCCTACGTGGCCACCTTCGACCCGGGTGCGCTTCCGGCGGTTCCGGGTCGCGGGCCCTGAGGGTTTCTCAGGGCCCGTCGGAATCCCCTCCAACCCCCGCGGCGGAGCGCCCTAGCGCTCTCGAAGGGTGTAGTTCCCGTCCACCACGACGGTGCGGAAGTCTTCGCCTTCGTCATCGCCGTAGAACTCGTCGGGCACGCACGTGATGTCTCGGGCACGCCGCGTCATGTCGCCGGATCCCCGACCGCCCTCCTTGATCGCGATTCCGAATCGGGTGTTCAGCTGCATGGGTGGCTCGTACTGGACCTTGGTCACGTCGTAGCAGACGTTGGCCACCTTGGCGCCGTCGGGCGCCGTGCGAATCTCGAGATCCGTCACGACCGCGTGATACTGGAACCAGATCTCGTCCGCCACGCAGTCGGGGTATGCTCCTGACCCGCGGTAGGTGGTGATCTGTACCTGACCACGTGCGGCGCCGTTGCGCCCGGTAGCCGATACGTTCTGGAAGACGACGTTGCACGTGCTCGTGTACGCCATTCCCCCTCCCGTGACCTTGGCGGTCCAACGTCCCGCGAACGCGCGCGAGACCTTTGCGGCGGATTCGTCCAGGTCCGAGGGGCGCTGCGGTGAATCGACGGCATCGGAGTCCGGAGTCATCGGCAGCTCTCCGTCGCACGACGCGATACCGAGACACAGGAACGAGCCGGCCATCAGGAGGACAGGGGCCGTGTGGCGTTTCATTGAGCACCTCCGGGATACTGGCCGTCAGCCGGAGGAGGGAGCCGGAGCACGCGGGTATGACGGCTCGTGGGCGATGCTGAAATCTCGCATGGTGGCGGTTGCCGCGGCAATCGAACGGGACACCCATCGCCCGCGTTGCGGCAGCACTCGTGCCGAGCCCACTTTCTCCGGGCCGAGCCCAACTTCTCCGGCCTGCGCCTTTCACCGCGCGGCCCCCCGCAGGAGCACCTCCATGCGCAGCTCTCCACTCCGCCTCATCTCCGGTGCCGCGGTGGCGGCCCTCGTCCTGGCTGCTCTTCCGTCTGAGACGCATGCTCAGCGCACCCAGAAGCCCGTCCTGCACGGCAAGCACTGGGTCGCCATCACCGGGAAGCCGCTGGGCGCCACCGCCGGGGCCGTCACCTTCGCCAGGGGTGGAAACGCGGTCGACGCGGCGGCCGCCATGCTGGCCGCCACCGCCACGATGTGGGACGTGCTGAGCTGGGGCGGTGAGACCCAGGCGCTCATCTACAATCCGCACACGGGCGAGGTCATCGGGCTGAACGCGCTGGGCGTGGCCCCCTCGGGCGCGACCGCGGAGTTCTATCAGGAGCAGGGCCTCGATTTCCCGCCCGAGTACGGCCCGCTGTCGGCCGTCACGCCGGGCACCCCCGGGGGCCTCATGACGATGGTGGCCGAGTGGGGCACGTTGAGCCTGGCCGAGGTGCTGGCACCGGCGATCGAGATGGCCCAGGGCTACCCCATGGAACAGAACACGGCGGACCGCATCGAGGGGGCGAAGGAGCGCATCAAGGGGTGGACCTACTCCCCCGACGTCTACCTCCCCAACCTCGGGAACGAGGAACGCGAGGGCCCCGCCCCCGGTGAGATCTTCGTTCAGGAGGACCTCTATCAGACCCTGGCCAAGCTCGTCGAGGCGGAAGCGGATGCCCTGGCCGAGGGCAAGTCGCGCGAGGAGGCCATCTACGCCGCCTACGACCGGTTCTACCGGGGCGATATCGCCGAGGAGATGGTCCGCGGGATTCGCGAGGAGGGCGGTCTCATCACGATGGACGATCTGGCCAACTGGGAGGTGATCCAGGAAGAGCCGGCCATGACCACGTACAAGGGCATCGAGGTCTACAAACTCACGCAGTGGACCCAGGGGCCGGTCCTGCTCCAGGCACTCAACATCCTGGAGGATCTCGACCTCCAGGCCATGGGCTACAACAGCGCCCGATACACGCACGCGCTGTATCAGTCGATGAACCTGGCCTTCGCCGATCGGGACTTCTACTACGGCGACCCGTACTTCCCTCCCGAGGAGCCGATGGAGGGGCTCCTGTCGAAGGACTACGCGCGCGACCGGGCGAGCCTCATCGACTGGGACCGCAACGACCCCGACATCGGCCCCGGCGACCCGTATCCCTATCAGGGCGGAATCAACCCCTTCCGCGAGTACCTGGAGGGGTGGCACACCGTGAAAGAGCAGAGCCGTCCGGTGACGTTCGAGGATGGCGTCGACGGCGGAGTCGCCTTCGCCAGCGAGTTCGCGACCAGCCGCTACGCCGACGACGCGGCCTTCGAGGACGCCTTCTACGCCGGCACCACCTCGGTTCAGGCGGCCGACGCGGAGGGGTGGGTCGTCTCGATCACGCCCTCGGGCGGATGGGTCCCGGCCGTCATCGCGGGGCGCACGGGAATCGGTCTCAGCCAGCGCGGCCAGTCCTTCGTGACCGAACCCGCCGACAACCCGTACAACGTGGTCGAGCCGGGCAAGCGGCCCCGGGTGACCCTCACCCCCTCGATGGCCCTGAAAGACGGGAAGCCCTTCCTGTCCTTCGCGGTTCAGGGGGGTGACGCCCAGGACCAGAACCTCCTCCAGTTCTTCCTGAACATGGTGGAGTGGGACATGAACGTGCAGCAGGCCGTCGAGGCCCCGAACATCAACTCGTTCCAGATGCGCGGCTCGTTCGGCATGCACGAGTCCCGACCCGGGCGGCTACTTCTCCAGAGCGAGACGCCGTCCTGGATCCGCGCCGACCTCGAGCGCATGGGCTACGACCTGACGTTCTCCGAGCGCACCTCGGGGCCCATCAACGCCATCTTCTTCGACTGGGAGAACGGGACGTTCTGGGGCGGTGCCAGCCATCATGGAGACGACTACGGAATCGCCTGGTAGGGGGAGGGGTCCGGCTAATCCCCGAACCGCTCTCCCGCCACCACCGCGGCACCGATCGTCCCCGCGTGGTCTCCCAGCTCCGCGGGAACGATGCGGATGCGCTCCGCACCTTCCTGCGAAAGAAAGCCGGCGCGGGCCTGGCGGGCGATCGGGTCGACGAAGCGGGCGCCCAGTCGCGCGACCACCCCGCCCCCGAACACGACCATCTCCGGGTCGACGGTGTTCACCAGATTCGCGACCAGCGTGGCGAGGTGGCCCTGGGCGTCGGCGAGCACCTCGGTCATGAGGGCGTCCCCCTGATCCAGCGCGTCCTCGATGACGCTGCTGGACATGCGGGTCTTGCCCTTGCGGGCCATGATCTCGGGG
>JAHHMJ010000480.1 GCA_018678395.1 Gemmatimonadota bacterium
GATCTGCTTGCGGCCGTCCCGGCGCACATCGGTCGCGCCGCCCTGCACCTCGCTCGCGGGGACTTCGCCCAGGCCATCGAGATCGGCGAGCGCGGCCTCGAGCTCGCCGACCGCAGTGGGTACGTCGTCTGGGTGCTGCACCGTCTGCTCCCCATCGTGGCCGAGGCGCACATCCGGGCCGACAACCTGGACCGGGCGCGAGACCTCGGGGAGCGGCTGCGCTTCGAGGGCCACCGCATCGGCCACCGCCTGGGGTTGGCGTGGGCCGAGGCGTGCGACGCCATCCTGGCCTACCACGGCGGAGACGCCGAGAGCGGAGCCCGCCTGCTGCGCAGCGCCGCGGAAGGGCTCGAAGCGGTCCCGATGATTCCGGAGGCGGCGCGCCTGCGCCGCCAGCTCGCCGGGCGCCTGGCCGATCTCGGCGATCGGGAGGGCGCACTCGTCGAACTCCGGTTGGTACACGACGTCTTCGGCCAGCTCGCGGCGACGCCCGAGTTGACCAAGGCACGCGGTCAGTTTCGGGAACTCGGGGCGCGCCCGCCCTCGCGGTCGCAGGCCGAGGGGACCGCGGTGCTGACCGGCCGTGAGCTCGAGGTCGCACGCCTGGTGGCCGACCGACTCTCGAACAAGGCGATCGCCCGCGCGCTGGACGTCTCGCCGCGCACCGTGACCACGCACCTGAGCAACATCTACCGCAAGCTCGACATCTCGTCGCGCGGCGACCTCGCCGACCGCGTCCGCGAGGGGCGCCTCGTATCGGTTCACGACCCCGACACGGACGAAGGAGCGGGCGATGCGTGAGCGAAGGAGTCGCTCGAGCCGGGAGTGGACCGCATGGCCGAGCGCCCTCCTCGCGCTGCTGCTCGTCCTCGCGCTTCGTCCGCCCGCCGTGGCCGCACAGGAGCGGCCGACCCCGGCGGTGGCCGACACGTTGGTCGAGGTCGTTCTCGAGGATGGAACGACCCTGATCGGCCGCGTGACTGAAGTCGACGCAGGCACGGTGGTCCTCGAGACGCCAGGGGGCGCGCGCATCACCCTGGAGCGTTCCTCCATCGCGTCCATCACGATCGCGCGGGGGCGCGTCGTCGGGCGCGACTACTGGATATCCGACCCGAACGACACCCGGCTCTACTTCGCATCGACCGGGCGGACCCTCGCGCGCGGCGAGGGCTACGTCGGGACCTACATCGTGGTCCTGCCGTTCATCGGGTACGGCGTCACCGACCGCTTCACGCTGGCCGCCGGGGCGCCCGTGCTCTTCGGATCACTCCAGCCCGTCTACATCGCGCCCAAGTTCCAGGTGATCCGGGCGGATGCGGCCCGGGTCTCGATCGGCACGCTCGCCTTCCTCAGCGACGGCGAGGTGGGCGGGGTGGCATACGGGATCGCCACCCTGGGGACCCGCGACGTGGCCCTCCACCTGGGCGCGGGACTCGGGTTCGCCGGCGACGATCTCCAATCCGAGCCGGTGGCCATGATCGGTGGCGAGGCCCGGGTCTCGCCCAGGGTGAAGCTGCTGACCGAGAACTACCTGATCCCGGACGACGACAGCGACCTGGTGTTCTCGTTCGGGCTCCGGTTGATCGGGGAGCGTCTCAGCACCGACATCGGGGTGGCGGGGGTCGCGGGTGACGACTCGGGATGCTGTCTGCCGTTGATCAACTTCTCGTACGCCTTCGGAGGGGCGCGGTAGGAGCCGAGCGCGGCCTACCCGGCCGGCTCTCCGCGTTCGGCGAGGGCCCGCTCCACTCGGTCGCGATCGGCGGCATGCGTCATTCCGATCCATTCTCTGCCCTCGCGGAGGACCCGGACCCGAGCCTCCCCCCTCGCCACCGCGGCCCCGATCACGTCGGGCAGCGCAAGTTCGTCGACGCGCGGGTCGGCACCGCCCAACCCGGCCGACCGGTCCAACCCGGCGGGCCCACCAACGAACGCCTCGAAGGCGGCCCGCAAAATCGGGAAGACCGTCGGATCCAGACCCCAGAGGTTCATCGAGATCCAGTCGTCCCGTCGCAGAGCCACGGGATATCCCTTCCGCGATCCCGACAGGCGCCCCGACCCGTCGGCGCGGATCGCCTCCACCTCTTCGACGGCCTGGAGAACGTCGCCCTCTCCCACGCGGCACAGTCCGCGATTCACCGCACCGTGTGGCGACAGGGTCTCGCCTAACGGGTAGGCCACCAGCGCCCAGCCGCGGGCACCGCCACGGAGTGCGTCGGCGAGCGCCACCAGCGCCCCGAGACCGTACAGATCGTCGGCATTCGCGACCGCGAACGGGCCGTCGATGAACGGCTCCGCGCACAGTACGGCGTGGGCGGTGCCCCAGGGGCGGAGACGGTCCGGGGGTGGCGACGATCCAGGGGGCAGGGCGCGCTCCAGGGTCTGCTCGGCCAGAGCGAGCCGGATCCGACCGCCGAAGCGCACCTCGAGGTGGCGGCGGACCGCTGCTTCGATCTCCGGCCGGACGACACACACCACCGACTCGAACCCGCTCTCGAGCGCGTCTGCGATCGTGTAGTCCAGGATCCAGGCGCCACCCGGGCCGACGGGTGCCCGCTGCTTGTCGCCGCCGAAGCGACGGCCGAGTCCGGCGGCGAGGATGAGAAGATGGAGCATGGCCGACCCTACCGGGCCGCGGGCGATCCGGCAATCGGCTCCTCGCGGCGGTTGCCGTGCGCGAGGCGGTCCCCTGACCATCCGGCCTGCACCACACCGGAGCCCGGATGCCGGACCGCATCGCGTTCTCGTCGCGGTCCTCGCCGCTCTAGGCGATCTTCTGGTGAAGCGGCCTGCGGTCAGGCTGCGTCGCTGGCCTTTCTCGAGAGCTCGACGTCCGCTGCGTCCCGCACCTCGATATCGGGTTGCGGCGCGTCCATCGAAGGGTCCCCATCGG
>JAHHMJ010000571.1 GCA_018678395.1 Gemmatimonadota bacterium
CGGCTATCCCGAGGTCCATCTGGGGTTCGTGCCGGCGATGGTTCTCTCGATCCTCCGGCGGAAGGTGGGAGAGGCGCGTGCCTTCGAACTCGTCGCGTTGGGTGGCCGTATCGACGCCGAAGCCGCCCGTGATCTGGGGCTCGTCAACCGGGTGTTCGCGACGGACACGTTCGACGCCGGGGTCGAGTCCGCTCTCGCCTCTCTGGCGGCGATTCCCCCTTCGGCTCTGGAGCTGACCAAGCGGCTCTTCTACGGGGTGGACGGGCTCAGCGTCGACGACGCGATTCGCCGGGGTGCCGAGGTCAACGCCCTGGCGCGGCTCACCGACGCCTGCCGTGCGGGGGTGCGCGCTTTCCTCGAGAGAGTGCGAGATCGCTCGGGATGAAGGTCGATCGGAGCCGTGATCGGCCCGCCCGTCATCTCGAGTGGCGTGTGCGGTTGCTGGGTGTGGGGGCGGTCGTCGCGCTGGCCGGGATCTACTTCGAGTCCTCGTGGATGGTGAACGTCGCGATCGTGATCCTGCTCATCGGCTTCGCCATGCGCTTCGCACCCGTGGCGGCGGGAGCGGGCCAGGACGATCTGCAGTCCGGCGACGTAGCGGACGCCGAGCCTGGACGTGGGCCGGAGCCCCCGGACGCCTCGGACCGCGCCTGACGGAGCGTCCCGTCGGGCCGTTCGCTCGCCCCACCGGCGGCGTGAGCGTTCGACATGGACGATCTCTCCGCCGCGCTGCATCGCCATTTCGGCCACAGCGGCTTCCGACCCGGACAGGAGCGCCTGGTACGGGCGCTGTTGGGTGGGAGGGACGCGGTCGGGCTTCTGCCGACGGGCGGGGGCAAGAGCGTCACCTACCTGCTGCCGGCCGCGATCCGCGACGACCTCACCCTGGTCGTCAGTCCCCTCGTCTCGCTGATGGCCGATCAGGAACGGCGGGCGCGAGAGATCGGGCTGCCCGCCGCCGCCGTTCACGGCGGCATGCCGGCCGTCGCACGGCGGAACAGCCTGCGCGCGGCGCTGGAGGGTCGCCTGCGCGTGCTGCTCGTCGCCCCTGAACGCCTCCGTTCACCCGGCTTCGCCGCCGTGCTCGAGTCCGGCCGGATCGGACGCATCGCCGTGGATGAAGCGCACTGCGTCGTTCAGTGGGGGTTCGACTTCCGACCCGCGTACCTCGCGCTCGCGGGCATCGGTGTGTCGGTCGGTTGCCCCGTCCTCGCCGTGACGGCTACGGCCACTCCGTCGGTACGGCGTACGCTCGAAGCCGTCCTCGGCTTGCGGGACCCCGTGCGCGTCCAGGGATCGTTCGACCGTCCGAACCTGGCCTGGCTCGCCCGCCGGGTTCGGAACGAACGCGCGCGCTGGCTCGGTGTGGTCGCCGCCCTCGAGCGGGGTGGGCCGACGTTGATCTACGCGCCCACCCGGCGGACGGTCGAAGCGATTCGCAAGGCGGTGGCCCGACGGGGTGTCGGGGCCGAGGCCTACCACGCCGGACTCGCGCCGGCGGAGCGTAGCCGGGTCCAGGATCGGTTCCTCGCGGGTGAGGTGCGTGTGGTCGTGGCGACGAACGCGTTCGGCATGGGCGTCGACAAGGCCGACGTGCGACAGGTCGTCCACTGGTCTCCACCGGGGTCCCTGGAGGCCTGGTATCAGGAATCGGGGCGGGCCGGGCGCGATGGTGCTCCCGCCCGTGCGATCGTCTTCTGGAGGCCCGCCGACCTGCGACTGCAGGCGCGATTGGGCCGGGCCCCGGGCCGTGGGCGGGACGGCCACGACCGTCCCGAAGACGGGCCGCGCAGGCCGGACGACGGCCGGGCGCGGCACTGGCGTCGAGCGGCGCGGGCGCGACTGCGCCACATGGCGCGTTGGCTGCGGACACGGCGCTGTCGCCGAGCCCGGCTGCTGGGTTACCTGGGCGAACCGAGTCCGCCGCCGCGCTGCGAGGGCTGCGACCGGTGTCGTCCCTCTGCTTCCCTTTGAGGGCCGCCCCCGTGGCGGTACCTTTTCAGGTCGTCCTTCCTCCTCCCAACGCACCCCCCGCGTCCATGGATCGATACCTCTCGGACGAGCACCTCGCACTTCGCGCCCGGGTCGCCGACTTCGCCCGCCAGGCGGTCGCCCCGGTGGCCCGTGAACTCGATGCGACCTCCCGCTTCCCGTGGGACAACGTCAAGGCGATGGGCGAGATGGGGCTTCTCGGTATTCCGGTTCCGAGGGAGTACGGCGGACAGGGCCTCGACTACATGAGCTACATCCTCACGGTCGAGGAGATGGCCAAGGTCGACGCGAGCCACGCGATCACCATCTCGGCCCACACGACGCTGGGGAGCGGCCCGATCCTGCAGTTCGGCAACGAAGACCAGAAGCGCCGGTTCCTGCCGACTCTGGCCACGGGGGAGGTGCTCGGCGGATTCGGGCTGACGGAGCCGGGGGCCGGGTCGGATTCGGGAGGGACGCGCACGCGGGCCGTCCCGGCCGACGGCGGGTACCGCGTCAACGGCTCGAAGATCTTCATCACGCATGCCGGTGTGGGCGAGATCTTCACCGTCACCGCGGTGACCGACCCGGAGCGGGGCACGAAGGGCATCTCGTCGTTCGTGGTCACCAAGCCGACGGTCGACGTGGACATCGCGAAGGAGCTCGGTGTCGGCCATCGGCCCGAGCTGGGCTACATGGCGGGCGTTCGCTCCGGCAAGAAGGAAGACAAGATGGGCTGGCGCGCCTCCGACACGAGGGAGCTCATCCTGGACGACGTTCTCGTGCCGAAGGAGAACCTGCTCGGCGAGGAAGGGCGGGGCTTCATCAATTTCATGAAGACGCTCGATGCGGGACGCATCGGGATCGCAGGCCTCTCTCTCGGCCTCGCCGAGGGCGCGTTCGATACGGCGCTGCGCTACGTGACCGGGCGGGAGCAGTTCGGCCGCCGCGTGTGGGATTTCCAGCAGGTGCAGTTCCCGATGGCGGATCTGGCGACCGAACTCCAGGCGGCCCGCCACCTCACGTACCACGCGGCGTGGTTGAAGGATCAGGGACGTCCCTTCTCGCGGGAAGCCGCGATGGCCAAGCTCTTCGCCTCCGAGCTGGCCATGAAGGCGACGCTGCAGGCGATTCAGCTGATGGGGGGCGCAGGATATTCCGATGAATACCCGGTCGAGCGCATGGCGCGGGACGCCAAGGTCTGCGAGATCGGCGAAGGAACCAGCGAGGTCCAGCGTCTGGTCATCGCTCGCCATCTGCTCCGCGAGCAGATGGAGAGTGCGGCGGCGTGACGTCGAGGGCTTCCCGGCCCGCCGGGCGGGGGAGTCCAGCGTCGAGCCGGCCGGACGGGCCGGATCACGGCGAACGCGTCGAGATGTCGTCGTTCGGGAGACGGGGCTGAAGAAGCCTCCCTCCCGGACGGGCCGATCTCGAAGCGGTCGTCCCCGGCGAGGAACGAGCACAACTAGAGGAGTACATCGCCTTGCGGCGTGAAATCTTGGTGAGCGCGTCCCCCAAGGAGTCCTGGGTGGCGCTGCTCGAAGACGGTCGGTTGGTCGAGATCATGTTCGATCGACCCGACCAGGGTCGCCTCGTAGGCGACATCTATCTGGGTCGCGTCGATGCGGTCCTCCCCGGAATCCAGGCCGCCTTCGTCGACATCGGCGAGGAGAAGGCGGGGTTCCTTCACGTCTCCGACCTCCTCGGTGAAGAGGAGGACGAAGACGAGAACGGCGGCAAGGGAGGCGGTGGCGGGCGTCGCAACCGCAAGTATCCGCCGATCCAGGACCAGGTCCGGAAGGGCCAGGAGATCCTGGTCCAGGTCACGAAGGAGCCCATCAGCACCAAGGGCCCACGTCTGACCGCGCAGGTCTCGCTGCCGGGCCGCTTCCTGGTCTACATGCCGCACTCGTCCCACGTCGGGGTGAGTCGGAAGATCGATGGCCGCGAACAGCGTTCCCGACTGCGGGCGATGGCGAAGGAGATGCTGCCGCCCGACAGTGGGGGCATCATCGTCCGTACCGTCGGCGAGGAGGTCACGAAGGAGACGCTGGAGCGGGAGTTCCAGCGCCTGCACGCCAACTGGAAGAAGATCCGGCGGCGGGCCAAGTCGCAGAAGGCGCCGTCGCGGGTGCACGGAGAGGCGCACCTGATCAGCGGTGTGATCCGCGATCTCTTCTCGAACAAGTTCGACGGATTGACCGTCGATTCGCCCGAGGTCCACGGCGAGATTTCGGAATACGTGTCGAACGTCGCGCCCGAGCTTCTCGAGCGCATCCGCATGCACGATGGACCGATTCCCCTCTTCGACGAGCACGGGGTCGAGGAGGAGATCCGCAAGGCCTTCCAGCGGCGCGTGGACCTGCCTTCCGGGGGCTACATCATCGTCGAGCCGACCGAGGCGCTGGTGTCGATCGACGTGAACACCGGACGCTATACCGGCCGCAAGGACCCCGAGCACACGATCCTGCGGACCAACATGGATGCCGCCCGCGAGGTCGCACGCCAGCTGCGACTGCGAGATGTCGGCGGGATCATCGTGGTGGACTTCATCGACATGGAGTCCCAGGACAACCGGGACAAGGTGCTCCAGGAGCTGCGGACCCATCTGGGGCGGGATCGCGCGCGCACGAAGGCGTTCGAGGTCTCGAGCCTCGGGCTGATCGAGATGACCCGGCAGCGGGTGAGACCCTCGCTCTTCCAGTCGCTCACCGAGCCGTGTTCGCACTGCGGCGGAAGCGGGCGGGTCTCGAGCCCGGCGACGGTCGTGCGCCGAATCGAGCGGGCGCTGGTCCGCGCGTCGGCGGCGAACGAGCGGCAGGTCGTGGTCCGGGTCCATCCCGAGGTCGCGTTGCAGGTCATCGAGGCCGAGCCGGATTTCCTCAAGCGCCTGCGCGGCCGCACGAAGATCGACCTCGACCTCCGCGACGATCCGCTGCTGCGGGAGGACGAGTTCCACCTCCTGTCGGGACCGTCGGAGGCAGACGTCACCGCGAAATACGTGACGCGGTGACGCTCCGGGGCGTGGCGCGTCGGCCTTCAGCGGCTTCAAGGGTTGACCGAGGTGCCCCCCAACCCCAATTTTACAGGCTCTACTGACTGGACGGACCCCTTTTCCGACGGGCTCTGCGATGTACGCGGTGATCAAGACTGGTGGAAAGCAGTTCCGGGCCGAGCCCGGCAAGCACATCCGCGTGCCCTCCCTCGATGCCGAGGCGGGCGAGGCGGTGACCTTCGACGACGTGTTGCTCACGTCGGACGGAGACACCGTCAACGTCGGGACTCCCTCCGTAGAGGGTGCTTCGGTCACCGGTGAGGTGGTGAAGCACGGACGGGATCGGAAGGTGATCGTCTTCAAACGGAAGCGCCGCAAGGGCTACCGCAAGAAGCAGGGTCATCGCCAGGGGTTCACCGAGATTCGAATCGACGAGGTGAAGGTCTGACATCGGTCGGACCTCCTCTCGCCACATAGAGGAGTCAGCCATGGCTCACAAGAAGGGTGTCGGCTCCAGCCGCAACGGTCGTGACAGCAACCCGAATCGCCTGGGTGTGAAGCGCTTCGGCGGTGAGGCCGTGCGCGCCGGTGGGATCATCGTCCGCCAGCGTGGAACCAAGTTTCATCCCGGTCGCAACGTGCGACGCGGGGGCG
>JAHHMJ010000254.1 GCA_018678395.1 Gemmatimonadota bacterium
GGCCCCCGCGGGGCGCGCGGAGCTGACCCCTGGTGCCCGCAGCTCCAACCTGCCCGCAAGAAGCCGAGGCACCCGGAATGCACGAACCCCCGCCGAGCCGAAGCTCGACGGGGGCCGTGAGACCTACTGGGTGCGGGCGAACCCGCTCGACCTTAGTTGGCCGTGATGTCCCAGATCACGCCATGTCCAGCCAGCGTGTTGGCCTGGTTGCCCGTCACCACGATGAACCAACCCTGCGTGTCGCCGGGGTTCGTCTGCGCGGTATAACCGGCCGAACCGATGTCGATCAGGTCATCCGGGATACCGTTGTTGTCGGCATCCAGGAAGTCCCCGCCGGCCAGCGTGTACTCGTACCACCGACCGAAGGCGCCCGTACCGAGGTCGCTCACGATCAGGCTCCACACCGGGTTGTCGACCAGGATGGCCCGGCCCGCGGTGTCGAGGTAGTACACGATGATGTCGGACGGTCCGACGTTCGGCACGAACGTACCGGCCTGACCCTTGAAGGTCACACGCGGCATGCCGTTCGCATCGAGGTTGAAGATCCAGCCGTACTCGTCGTCCTGCGTACCCGGCGTGGCGTCTGCGCCATCCGGGTTCGGGCCCACGAGACCGAGGGCCGGCACGAAGCCGGCACCGACGGCCGCAGGCGTCTGACACGTCGGGATCGACGTCGGGACGAACGTGTTGAACTGGGTGTTCACGAGCCCGTAAGCGGACGAGTGATCCCAGGTGCGCCACCGCGGACCACGCGGCACGTGCATGTACGGCTCGACCGGACCAACGTCACCGTGCGTGGCGTCGTTCGCCGAAGCGACCGTTGCCAGCCCGAGCTCGTCCGCGCGAACGAGGCAGCCCAGGAAGGTGGTGTTGATGGTCAGGGTGCCACCGAGGTAGATCGAAGCGGAACCGAAGTTGGTGTGCGCAACGTTCTTGAGCGGCAGCTGCAGGGAGGTCTCCTCGAAGAAGTTACCCTGCGTGTCAGCCGGCGGAATCGGGCCGAGCTGGTTGGTGTGGCTCGCCGCGCCGCGATCAGCGAAGAGCTGCAGCGACAGGATCGAGTTGAAGTCGAACGTGAAGTCCGTCTTCTTCATGTCCACGTTGTCCAGGTTCTCACCGTTGAAGGTGAGCGGATTCACGAAGTCGTACGTGACCGCGGTCGGCATCTGAACGTTACCCACGTTCGGAGCGTCGTGGTCGTCGTTGTGCTCCGTGGGCTCCATGTCGATCCGGTAGTTACCGGCACGGTCCCAGGTCCACATGTTGTGATCCCGGTAGCCGTCGGCAGTCGCCGGAGTGTCCTTCGCGGCCACGAAGGCCCAGAAGGTCACGCCTGCGTGGATCGGATCCGTACCATCGTCCGAGAACGTATCGACGCCCGGGGGCACCAGATCCGTCTCACCGTCGAAAGTGAACGGGAGGACGACGGAGGCGCCGCCACCACCCGGCTGCAGCGTGAAGCCGTAGCGGGTCGTAGTGGTGTTGAAGCAGGCCAACTCGCCCGTGCCGCAACCCTGCTCGAAGTCCTCGACGACCACGCCCGCAACACCCGAGAACCCGTTACCGCGGTCCGTGGTGAAGCCCGTGTAGACACCGGCGGCCTTACCAACCTGGAAGTTGGCGTCAGCCGAGTAATCCGGATCAGCCGCGTCAGCGGTGTTCCAGACGGCGTTACCGAAGGTGAGCGTGTTGAACACGTCCAGATCGTAGAACTCGTCGTCGAACGTGTTGTACATCGTCGTCGCCGCGGTCACCGGATCGATGAGATCCAGGCTGGCGTTCGGATCCGTGGTACCCAGCGCATCCGAGTAGATCGGCGAACGTCCGTCCACACCGAACAGGATGAAGTTCGACGTGTTCGTCCAGTTACCGAACAGGTCCCAATGGCGCGCGGCCATGGCGAAGTCGATCTCGGTGTCCGAGAACGGCGTGCCTGCAGCCGAGCCCGCATCGGTCAGCCCGGGCGAATCCGTCTCCGGCGGGAGATCGGCACCCGTGATCACGTCCTGCACCAGCGTCGCGCCCGAAATGACGGTCGAAACCGTACCGGCGCTGTTGTCGGGACCGCTGATGTAGCTGAGGTTCGGCGCGCCCGCGGGGTTGCCGATACCGATCATCATCTGACCAGCCGTGAAGGTCAGGTTCGCATCGTACCCGGTCCAGGGGCCACCCGCCGGGAAGACGAACGGCTGGTCGTCCGGCGAAGCGTTGACCTGGCCCGTGAGAACGTCGCCCCACGCAACCCAACCGAGGTTGTTCGCGCCACCGATCGTCGTACGGCTGAAGCCGCTGACGCCGGAAATCGCATTGGCCGGGTGGTTCAGGAACGGGTTCATCGAACCGGCAGTCGGGCTCTCGTTGTCGATCCGCAGCACGTCGTTCAGCACACCGGTGCCCGACTGCAGGTCTTCGTTGAAGAACTCGATGCTCTTGATGTTGTTCACGTTGGCGCCGGCATTGAACCCAGGACCGAACTGCCCGAAGGCCGTCTTGGTCTGGACAATGATGTTGCGCGCGCCGATGAGGCTGGTGTTCACGTCGTTGATCGACGCGTAGCAGGCCGCCCCAGCAGTGCTGGTGGCGCCACCCGCCTCACAGAACGTGAAGGTGAACGTACCGTCGGCGTTCGGAGCGGGGAGCTCTGCGCCGCCGATGTTCACATCCGTCCCAACCACGAACGCATCGAACGAGAAGTTCGCGCGCGCCAGAAGCGGGTTGTTCGGATCGAATTCCTGCGAGTAGATGATCGGGAAGACCGTCGCGATCACGTCACCCGAGAGCCACCGGAGACCGGTCGAGCCCTGGATGATGAAGTTCGGGAACGGGTTGCCCGTGGTCGGATCGGCCCAGTCGGTGTTGTCGGAGACCACACCCAGGTTGATCGCGTCCTGGTTCTCGAGGGTCACGTCGACGATGGCGTTGAAGCCCTCTTCGAACTGAGCCACGGTCACGCGGCCGTGAACCTCGTAATCGCCGTTCACGAACAGCGGGTGGAACGGACGCATGGCATCGGCGCCGATGGCGTCGAAGTCACCGTTGTTCCGGATCTTGATCGACGGATGCGAACCATCCTTCATCCGGATCGCGTCCGAGTTCCACGAGAAGGTGACGTCGGTGTCGCCGTCGTCGTCCTGCGCGGCCGGAGCCACGGCAGCGAAGCGCTGCTCGGCAATCTTGTAGATGTTGCCGGACGACTTCTGCAGGACCCAGAGCTCGATGGTCTCGAGGTCGTTGCCGTTGTCCTTGACGTTCAGCGTCACGTCCACGCGACCCACGATCGAATCGGGATCGACCGGGTTGTTCGTGGCCGTCTCGGTGATGCGCTCGATCGCGATCTCCGGCGGAACGATCTCAGTCGCGCCGACGAAGTTGATCTGAACGGCCTGGCCGGTGTTGACCGCCACGTTCTGCGTAGTGGCGCCCTCGAAGCCTTCCGGCGGGTTCACGAGCGAAGCGTCGTAGTTGCCCGACTTGAGGCCCGAGAAGGTCACGTTGCCCTGGGCGTTCGTACCGAGCGTCTGATCGACGCCCTCACCCTGGAGGCGAACGTTCGTCACGACGCCCGAGCCGTCGGCCCGGGTCACCGTCACGAGGATCGACGCGGTGCGCACGTACTGACCGTTGAAGTCAGCCGAGGCGACCTGGCCGTCGGTGGCGATGGAAACCTGCGTGGTGGTCGACGAGAACACGACGTCACCCGGGATACCGCTCAGGGTGACGGAGTAGTTGCCCTCGACCACGTTGGCGAAGGAGTAGGAACCGTTCGAGCCGGTCGTCGTCGACTGCGACGTCGCACCGGCGAGCTGAACGGTAACTCCGGCCAGTCCCGTACCCTCGACCGAGACAGTACCAGAAACGGTACCGACTGCGGGCGGATCTTCGACCGGGGTGATAACGTCATCACCCTCGTCGCAAGCCGCGAGAGGCACGAGAACCAGCGCCGCCATGAGGAGCCTGTTGAGCTTTCTCATGTCTGCTTGATCCATGGTGTGGTTGGAAAGTTGCGCCCGGCTCAGCCGGACGGCGCCGCACGGGCGCAAGACCATCC
>JAHHMJ010000470.1 GCA_018678395.1 Gemmatimonadota bacterium
GGCTCAAGGCGTGTCCGGCTCGGCATCAATCACGGTCGAGCCCCCGCCGACCATCGCCGTGTCGTCGACCACGGCATCGCTCGTGGGACTCCTGGGTGGAGATCCCCCACCGGAGCCCGTGCAGGTCTCGGTGACGAACAGCGGCTCGGGGACGCTCGGCGGGCTGGTGGCGTCCGTGACCTACCCCACCGGTGCGCCGACGGGCTGGCTGTCGCCCGGTCTGTCCGGGACGACGGCTCCGACCACGTTGACCCTCTCGGCGGCGGCGAGCGGGCTGGAGATCGGCGAGTACGGGGCCACTGTGTCGCTCACGTCGGCGGTGGCGTCGAACAGCCCCCAGACCATCGACGTCACCCTGCGCGTCGTCGCCGACCGACCCGTCATCCAGGCGACGCCCGCGCTGGTGGGCTTTTCGGGGGTGAGCGGAGGGCAGCGGCCGCCCGAGCAGATCGTGATGCTCGAGAACGTCGGGGGCGGCGAGCTGGACGACCTCCAGGTCGTGATCGAGTACGAGGGGTTCGGGGATTGGCTGACCGCGGCGCTGTCGGGATCGACGGCTCCGGCCCAGCTCAGCCTCGAGGTCGACCCCGCCCCCCTGGCGCCGGGCAGCTACCAGGCACGGGCCCGCCTGACGTCGGCCAAGGCGCTCAACAGCCCGAAGGACGTCGTGGTGTCCTTCAACGTGGAGGGCCGGGCCGACATCCGTGTGACGAAGCTGGGTCCGGACTCGCTTCCGGCCGGGACGCGGGTGGCCTACGGGTTGGAGGTCCGCAACGAAGGGCCGAGCGCAGCCGAGACGGTAGTGTTCACCGATACGCTGCCGGAGAACGCGGCGCTGGTCGACGTGCCCTCGGGCGCGACGTTGACCGGCCGCGTGCTGCGGTGGGATCTCGGGATGCTCCAGAACGGCGACCAGCGGTCCTTCACCGTCGAAATGGACGTGCCGTCCAACGGGTTGGGGCTGCTGCGCAACGTCGCCGCCGCGGTCAGTCCCACGCCGGATCCCGCCGTGGCGTCCCGGGTCGCTCGCACCAGCACCCGAGTCCTGCGGGTGAACGATCTGGACGTCAGGAAGGCGGGCCCGGACAGCGCGTTCGCCGGCCGGACGGCGACATACGACATCGTGGTGGTGAATCGCGGTCCGAGTGACGCGGTCAGCGTCGTCGTATCCGACAGCCTCCCGAATTCGGTGACGTTCGTGCCGGGTACGGACGGTGCCGCGGAGTCCGGCGGTGTGGTGACGTGGCCCGTGGTGCCGTCCCTGGTGGCCGGCGACAGCGTGGTCCTTCAGGCGACCGTCCTGCTGCCCTCCGACCGCACGGGCGCGCTCATCAACACGGCGTGGGTGGCGACGGCCACACGGGACCCGGATACCGCGAACGACACCGCCATCGCGGCCACGCCCGTCGTCGTCTACGCCGACCTCGCAGCGGTCGCCCGGGCGCCCGCTCAGGACACCGCGGGCACCCCCATGACGGTGCAGGCGGGTGTTCGAAACCTCGGGCCCGCGGATGCTGCGGCGGTCGTGGTGTCGGACACGCTTCCTGCCGGGTTGACCTTCGTGTCGGCGACGGGCGGTGGGACGGAGGCGGGCGGGGTGGTCACGTGGCCGGCGATACCCGTGCTGACCCCGGGTGACAGCGCGATCTATGACGTGGTCGTCGACGTGGGCACGGGAGTGGGGACCGCTCTGACCCATCGGGTCGGTGTGACTTCGACGACGCCCGACCCCGGACCGACGGCGAATACGGACACGGCGACCACGACCGTGATTCAGCTCGCCGACCTGAACGTCGCGAAGACCGGGCCGGCGGCCGACACGGCGGGGACGGTGGCTTCGTACGCGGTCGTGGTCCGCAACGACGGACCCAGTGAAGCGTCGACTATCGTCGTCGTCGACTCCCTGCCGCCGGGGTCCGCCTCGGTAGTGGCCAGCGACGGCGGAGTGGTGGCCGCCGGGGTCGTCACCTGGCCCACCGTCCCGACCATCGCCGTGGGTGACAGCATCATCCGCACGGTGCAGCTCGTGCTCGACCCCGCCGCCACGGGAACGGCCGTCAACGTGGCGCGCGCCGGATCGACCACCACCGACCCGGACACCCTCGACAACCGCGCGGCGGTGACGACGTCGCTCTCGAGCTCGGCCGATCTGGCCATCGCGAAAAGCGGGCCTGCGTCTGCGGTGGCCGGAGACACGCTGGTCTACACGCTCACCATCTCGAACGCGGGGCCCAGCACGGCCACGGCGGTCGTGGTCACCGACACGCTGCCGGCGGGGACGAGCTTCGTGCGAGCCTCGACGGGGGGCTCCGCATCCGGGCGGGTCGTGACATGGACGGGCGGCACGCTCGCGCCGGCCGCGACGGCCCAGGTGACGGTGACGGCTCGGGTCCTCCCGGCACGCACCGCCGACATCACGAACGTGGCGACTGTGGCGTCGGCCGTGGCGGATCCCGTGGCCGCGGACAACCGTGCGACGACGACGAGCACGGTGCAGGTCGCCGCCGACCTGACCGTCACCAAGACCGGTCCGGCGTCGGTCACGGCCGGTAGCGGCGCGAGCTGGACCGTCCAGGTCACGAACAATGGCCCGAGTACGGCTCGCAACGTGGTGCTGACGGACACGCTTCCGGCGGGTGTGTCCTTCGTGTCCGCGACGGGTGGGGCCACGAACGTCGCCAGCGTCGTGACG
>JAHHMJ010000010.1 GCA_018678395.1 Gemmatimonadota bacterium
CGCGGAAGCGGCGTGCGCCGCCCCGGCCTCGGCCACGGGAGGGGCCCAGATCGCCGGGGCTTCCCCCGGCGGGAGCGGCGTCGCCGGCGCCACATCGGCGCGCACGCCGAGTTCGGCGAGCCCGAGATCGCGATCGGCGGCCTCGACCCGCTCGAGCACCGCGCGGACCGACGGCTCCATGCGCTCGAGGATCGGCGTCGGGAACACCCCGATCACGATCATCAGCACGAGCAGCGGGCTCAGGACGGCGATCTCCCGTCCGCTCAGATCCTGAACGGCCCGGTTCTCGTCGGTCTCGAGCCGATTGAAGAAGATCTTCTGCACCATCGGCAGCATGTAGTATGCCGCGAAGATCACCCCCGTCGTCGCGATCAGCGTGAGGATCGGGCGGGACTCGAAGGCCCCGAGCAGCGCGAGAAACTCGCCGACGAAGCCACTGGTTCCGGGAAGTCCGATCGACGCCAGCGCGGTCACCACGAAGGCGGTCGCGAGCATCGGGGCGACCCGTCCCAGTCCCCCGAAGTCCTCGATCCGACGCGTGTGCCGGCGCTCGTAGAGCATGCCCAGCAGGAGGAAGAGGGCGCCGGTGCTCACGCCGTGACTCACCATGACCACGAGTCCGCCCTGCAGCCCATTGACGTTCAGAGCGAAGATCCCGATCACCACGAAGCCCATGTGGGCGACCGACGTGTACGCCACCAGCTTCTTCGCGTCGGGCTGCACCGCCGCCACCCAGGCGGCGTAGATGATGCCGATCACCCCCAGGATCATCATCGTCGAGACGACCGTCGGGTGCTGAGACGCCGCCGGAAAGAGCGGGAGCAGGAACCGGAGGAAGCCGTAGGTCCCCATCTTCAGCAGCACGGCGGCCAGCACGACCGAGCCTGGAGTCGGCGCCTCGACGTGCGCGTCCGGAAGCCACGTGTGCAGCGGGAAGACGGGCACCTTGATCGAGAACGCCAGCGCGAAGGCCGCGAAGAGCCACAACTGCTCCTGGAGACTCAACGGGACCCGCAGGAGATCGGCGATCAGGAAGCTCGGCTCACCGCTGAGGGTCTGGGCACGCCAGTACAGGTAGAAGATCGCCACCAGCATCAGCAGCGACCCGAACGCGGTGTAGAGGAAGAACTTCACCGCGGCGTACACGCGCCGCTCTCCGCCCCAGACGCCGACGATGAAGTACATCGGGACGAGGGTGAGCTCGAAGAATACGTAGAAGAGGAAGAGGTCCGTCGCGAGGAACACGCCGACCACACCCGTCTGCAGCAGGAGCATCAGCGCGTAGAACGCCCGCTCCTTCTTCTGGATGTAGTTGAACGATCCGAGGATCGCGATCGGCGTGGTCAACGTGGTCAGCAGCACCATGAAGAGGCTGATACCGTCCACGCCGAGCGCGTAGTGCACGCCCCACGCCTCGATCCACGGCGTCTGGGAGATCAGCTGCATCGCCGCCGTGCCGGGCTCGAAGGCCCACCACAGCCCGAGGCTGAGGACGAAGATCCCGGTCGACCACCAGAAGGCGACCTTCTTGGCCGACGACTCGGGCCCCGCGAGCACCGGAATCATCCCGAGGGCCGGCAGCCACACCAGAGCGTGCAGGCCCCAGTCCGCGAATCCGATGGCTTCGATCATCGCGCCCATGTCAGCCTCCCACCACGACGGCGCCGAGGATCGCGAGGACCCCGAGCGTCACCACGAAGGCGTAGGTGTTCACCGATCCGGTCTGGAAGAGACTCCCCGCCCAGCCGACCGCTCGGGCGGCACCTCCCGTCAGGTTGACGAACCCGTCGATGACGATCTCGTCGATGACCTTCCAGAAGAAGCGAGACGTCGCCACGAGAGGCCGCACGACCACGCGGTCGTAGAGCTCGTCCACGTACCACTTGTCGTAGAGGACCTTGCGGAAGCCGGTCGGCTCGGCGGACTGCGCCGCCGGCGCGACCGACCAGCCACGCACCCAGACGATGGTGACCGCGACGACCACGGCGGCCGCGACCGTCGAGATCAGGGCCCAGGTGAGCTCGCCGCCGCCGAAGGGGGCATTGTCGAGGAATCCGTAGTGGTGCTCCACTCCGGCCAGAGCCCCGGCCGAGGCGAGCGCCTCTTCCCGAATGTGCGTCGCGCTCTCGGTGAGTGGCTCCAACCAGTGGTGCAGCCACTCGCTCATCGGCAGCGCTCCGCCGAAGCCCAGGAACGAATTCCGAATGGCCTCGGGGACGTTGATCCAGCCTCCGAAGATCGAAAGGACCGCGAGCACGCCGAGCGGCACGGTCATCGTCCAGGGCGCCTCGTGCAGGTGCTTCGACTCCTCGTCGCCGGTGCGGTTCGCCCCGTGGAAGGTGAGGACCATCATGCGGGTCATATAGAAGGCGGTGAGCATCGCCGCGGCGAGCGCCAGCACCCAGAAGACCGTGTAGAAGCCGGCGAACGGGCCGACGGCGGCCGCCCCCGCGTACCAGATGATCTCGTCCTTCGAGAAGAACCCGGCGAACGGCCAGATTCCCGCGATCGCCAGCGTCGCGACCCACATGGTCAGGGCGGTGAACGGCATGAAGCGCCGCAGGCCGCCCATGTTGCGCATGTCCTGAGCGTCGTCGTCGCTGTGCGTGTGGTGCAGGGCGTGGTGCATCGAGTGGATGACCGCACCCGAACCGAGGAAGAGCAGCGCCTTGAAGAAGGCGTGCGTCATGAGGTGGAAGACCCCCGCGGCGTAGGCACCGACGCCCACGCCGAGGAACATGTAGCCCAGCTGCGAGACCGTGGAGTAGGCCAGGACCTTCTTGATGTCGGTCTGGGTGAGGGCGATGGTCGCGGCGAAAAGCGCCGTGGCGACCCCGATGCCCGCGACCGTGACACTCCCGACCGGCGACAGCGCGAACAGTACCGAACTGCGCGCGACCATGTACACGCCCGCCGTGACCATGGTCGCGGCATGGATGAGCGCGGAGACCGGCGTCGGGCCGGCCATGGCGTCGGGCAGCCACACGTAGAGCGGGATCTGGGCGCTCTTACCCGCGGCTCCCAGCAGGAAGAACAGGGTGATGGCGGTCACCACCCAGCCACCGTAGGCCAGTTCGTCGGGCGCGCGACCCATGACGTCGGCGAAGTCGAGCGTGCCGAAGACCGCGAACAGGATGAAGAGCGCGATCAGGAATCCGAAGTCCCCGATGCGGTTGACGATGAACGCCTTCTTGCCCGCGTCCGACTTCTCGCGATCGCTGAACCAGAAGCCGATCAGCAGATACGAGCAGAGCCCGACGCCCTCCCATCCGACGAA
>JAHHMJ010000224.1 GCA_018678395.1 Gemmatimonadota bacterium
GCCTCCACATCGTCAGCGCACTTGGGCAGAGACTCGGCGCCGGGGCGATGCGCGAGCTGCAGTCCCGACTCGACGTACTGCTCGAGCACGTCGACGCCCACCGCTCTTGACGCGACTCGTCACGTCCGACCCATTCCAACGGTCCCCAATCCACCAGAACGGAGGTCGCGTCGTGTCCGATTCCAGGGTCATCGCCGTCGTCGGCGCCACCGGTGCCCAGGGCGGCGGTCTGTGCCGCGCCATCCTCTCCGACCCGGAGAGCGGATTCGCGGTTCGGGCCCTGACCCGGAATCCCGACTCCGACAAGGCGCGGGCGCTGGCCGAACAGGGTGCCGAGGTAGTGGGGGCCGACGTCGACGACGAATCGAGCCTGCTGCAGGCGTTCGACGGCGCCTGGGGCGCGTTCTGCGTCACCTTCTTCTGGGATCACTTCTCGCCGGACCGCGAGACCGCGAGCATCCGCAACATGGCCTCGGCCGCCCAGTCCGCGGGCCTTCGGCACGTGGTCTGGTCGACGCTCGAGGACAGCCGGACGTTCATTCCCCTCGACGACGGCCGCATGCCGACGCTCGGAGAGGGGCGCTTCAAGGTCCCGCACTTCGACGCCAAGGGAGCGGGGGACCGGTTCTTCGAGGAAGCGGGTGTGCCGACGACCTACCTGCTGACCACCTACTACTGGGACAACCTGATCCACTTCGGAGGGCATCCCCAGCGCGGCGACGATCGCCGGCTGGTCTTCGTGCTGCCCGTCGGTGACAAGAAGCTGCCGGGGATCGCGGCCGAGGATATCGGCAAGGCCGCCTACGGCATCTTCCGGAAGGGTGAGGAGATGGTGGGCCGAAGGATCGGTGTGGCCGGGGAGCATCTGACCGGGCGAGAGATGGCTCTGGCCCTGGCGGACGCTCTGGGTGAGCCGGTCAGCCACTTCTCACCCCCCTTCGACGTCTACCGGGCCTTCGACTTCCCGGGCGCCGACGACCTCGGCAACATGTTCCAGTTCTACCACGACTTCAACGACCACTTCCGGTCGACCCGGGACGTGGAGGTGACGCGGGAACTCAACCCGGAGGTGCAGAGCTTCCGGGAATGGCTGGCCGCCCACGGATCGGAGCTCCCGATCGAGCCCCGCTGACGACGAGCGGGGTCAGTCTCCGAGCACGTAGGCGAAGACCAGCGGAGCCACGATCATCGCGTCGGAGTTGATGAAGAACTTCGGCGTCGACGGCTCGAGCTTGCCCCACGTGATCTTCTCGTTCGGCGGCGCACCCGAGTAGCCGCCGTAGGAAGTCGCGGCATCGGTGATCTGGGCGAAGTAGCCCCAGAACGGCACCTCCTCCTGCATGTCCTGAATGATCGAGGGGACGGCGCAGATGGCGAAGTCGCCCGCGATGCCTCCCCCGACCTGGAAGAAGCCGACCGAGGGGGTCTCGCCCGCGCCGTGGTTGGCCTTGTACCAGCCGATCAGATCGGCGAACTGCTCGGTCCCGCTCTTCACGCAGCCGTGGTGTGGGAGACGTCCCATCAGCACGTTCGCGGCGAACATGTTGCCCGTGGTCGAGTCCTCCCAGCCCGGTGACCAGACGGGAATGCCCATCTCGGCGGCCGCCAGCATCCACGATGCGGAGGGGTCGACCTGGTAGTGGGGCTCCAGGTCCCCGCTGCGCAGAAGATCGAAGAGGTACTCGTAGGGCATCTTGCGCTCGCCCGCCGCGGCGGCCGCCTGCCAGCGCTGCAGGAGCTTCCCCTCGAGGTGCCGCATGACGTCTTCGGGAATGCAGGTGTCGGTCACCCGATTCATGCCCCGATCGTAGAGCGCCTGCTCGTCGGCGGCGGAGAGTGCCCTCCAGTCGGAGATGATCTCGTACTCGTCGTGCGCGACGAGGTTGAAGACGTCCTCTTCGAGGTTGGCGCCGGTGCAGGTTATGGCGTGGACTTTCCCCTCGCGGATCATGCGCGCCAGGATCACGCCCAGTTCACCCGTCGACATGGCGCCGGCGAGCGTCACCATCATCTTGCCGCCCGCCTCGAGGTGGGACTCCCACGCTCGGGCTGCCGCGACCGTTTCGCGGGCGTTGAAGTGCCGATAGTGGGTGTCCATAAACCGGCGCACCGCTCCCATCCCACGCTCCTTCCTCGAGGTTCGAAGACGGGCGTGACCGGCTGAATCGCAGGTGCTCGTGCGCCCGACTCCCAATTGTGGAGTTGGACCGCCCCGAACGGAACCACCCCCACGCCACGGGCAGATCCACCCGGTGACCTCAGCGCGTCCGCCGCCGCTCAGTTCTTGCGCAGAACCCGCCCGTCGCGCCGGCCGGTGAACGTGCCGTCGGCGATCGCGGCCTGCCCGTTCACCCAGACCCAGCGCATGCCGCGGGCGAGGTGGTGGGGGTCGGTGAAGGTCGCGTCGGTGGCGAGGTCGGCCGGGTCGAAGACGACGAGGTCGGCGATCGCACCGACACGGATCTCACCCCGATCCGGCATCCGGTAGACCCGGGCCGGGAGCGACGTCATCGAGCGGATCGCCTCTTCGAGGGTCACGACCCCGGCGTCGACGTACTCCGTGACCTTCACGGTGAAGGCGGCGTACGAGCGCGGGTGGGGGACGCCGCTGCCGAACGGCACCAACCCTCCGTCGGATGCGGTCATCGTGAACGGCTGCACCATCAGGGCCCGCAGATCGCCTTCGTGCATGTTGAACGATACGATCGCCGGCGCGCCCACTTCGAACAGGGTGAGCGCGGCATCGACCGGGTCGAGTCCCCGGTCGGCGGCCACATTGGCGAGGGTGCGGCCCTCGATCGAGGGGTCCTCCGGGAAGCGGCGGAACTGGATGCGAGC
>JAHHMJ010000156.1 GCA_018678395.1 Gemmatimonadota bacterium
GTCGGGAAGCGCTCGAAGCTGCGACCGAGCTCTTCGAGCGAGCCGAGGCACCGCTCCACCTGCGGCGGGCGCAGCGTGGGCTGGACTCGCCATGACCCTCGAGACCCTCCTGGCTGCGGATATCCGGAGCGGGCTAGCACGGTTGGCAGCCGACCTCGAATCCTCCGCACCGAAGCTCTCGGAGCCCTTCTGGGAGTGGGCCCGGACGATCGCTCCGGGGCCCGAGGTCGACTCGCTCTTCCTGCATCCGGGTCGGTTCCCGTTCCTGAAGCTGCCATACTGGATTCTGGAGGCGTCTGATGCGGAGGGGGGACGAAGGCTTCTTCCGGATCTCGCGCGATCGAGCGCAAGCGGATACCTGCTCATCCGGCTGGTCGACGAACTGATGGACGAGCCGGACTCCCGAGCGATTCCTTTGTTGCCGATCGGGCAGTTCCTCCAAGTGCAGTTCGTGGACCCCTACTGGGAGCACTTCCCCGACGACGGAGCTATGCGCTCGTTCCTGAGCCGGGCCTGGGCGGAAGCGTCCGAGTCGACGTTCCGCGATCTACAGGGTCGCGACATCGACGAGGCCGAGTTCATGGCCGTCTGTTCCCGAAAGATGTCGGCTAGCCGGATCCCCGTCTTCGCCGCGTGCCGCCGGGCCGGCATACGGGCCGATCCGTGGCTCTCGTTCTTGGATGCACTCGGCGTGTTCGAGCAGTTCCTCGACGATCTCTTCGACTGGCATCTCGACCTCCGGACCGGTCGGGCCAGCTATCTCCTGTCTGTCGCCAGACGTGCGGCGGGGTCGGCCGAAGGTGTGGTTCCCTGGGTGCTTTCCGAGGGGATCCCGTGGGGGCGGGCGCGACTCGAGCGGTACTTCGCAGTGACGAGAGAGAGGGCGGCGGTGCTGAACTCCGACCCGCTCCTGCACCATCTCGATTTCCGACGAACCGCTCTCGACGATACTCTCGCCGAACTCGAGCGGGGATCCCGCACCCTCTCGACACTCCGGGAGGCCTTCCCCGAAGAAATCGTTTGACGCAGGCGGGCACGGGCAACAATACTGCCGTGCATCCCCCTGCGATCCTCCGGCAAGGAGTCCCCATGTCCGCGAACGATTTCACGTTCAATGATCTGGTCGAGAAGGCCCTGAGTGACCCGGCTTTCCGCAAGGGCCTGGTCGAGGACCCTGCCTCGACACTGGAGTCTGCCGGGATGGATGCTCCCGACAAGCTGGTGACCGCTCTCGAGAAGGTGGACTGGGTGTCTCTGGAGCGCGTGGTCGCGGCGTTCGGGTCGGGCGACCGCACCGACACGGCCGTCATCTGCTGACGAGCCCATGAGATCGGGGCGGTGTTTGCTGCCGCCCCCTACCCGACGTGTCGTCGCTCTCAATGCTTCAGGAAGGCCCGGTTCTGGACCCTCCGCGGGGTCACCTGCCGTTCGCCTCCGAGCTCTTCACCGTCACCGGCGTCGAATCGATGCTCGGGGCGGCCGGGGACCTCCTGTGGGTGGTCACCTACGTGATCGCCATCTGGATCGGATTCAAGCACCGGACCTACGCGGTACCCCTGCTCGCGGTGGCTCTCAATGTGACGTGGGAGTTCGTGTACACCGTGATCTACCCGGTCGAGAACCGGGTCGTATTCTACCTCCACGCCGCGTGGCTGGTGGTGGACCTGATCATCGTCTACCAGATCTACCGCTTCGGCCGAAAAGAGCAGCGGCAGGCGTTCTTCAGGAAGCACTACCCGCTGCTTCTCACGCTCACGCTGGCGGCGTGCCTGATCTTCCAGATCACCTTCGATCGCTTCTTCTATCAGATCGCCCTCTTCCCGATGGAGACCGGGAACGGGATGGCGTTCATGATGAACCTGGTCATGAGCATCCTGTTCTTCGGGCTGCTCTTCGGACGCGAGGACCTGCGGGGCGTCTCCGAACCGATCGCCTGGACGAAGATGATCGGCACGGCCCTGATCTCCATCGGCAACACCATGGCCTTCCTGGCGTCCGAAGGGCGCAGCTACGACTTCCAGTTTCGGCCGGTGGGATCGGACGAGGCGTGGCAGGCGTTCACCGCCGGGACCCGGACGCTCGACCTCAGGCTCTTCTACTTCATGTTCATCGCGATCTTCGTGCTCGACGTGCTGTACATCGTCATGGTGCGCCAAGCCAAGCGGCGCCGAGCGGAGGCGGAAGTCGCGGGCTGATCAGCCCCGCGACGAGCGTCCGAACGGCCAGTAACGCCGGCCGATCGGCACCCCGGGGGCCGTCGCGGCGTTCGCCGTAGCCGCGAGCCGGTCCATGGCGAGGGCGGCCCGGATGAGCCCGGCTTGGTCGGCCAGCACCTGCGGCGTCAGGGCCCGAATCCTCTCCCGGATCCTCTCGGCGCCCGTCTCGGCCAGAAATCCCTCGATCCGACCGGGGGATGGTTCGGAACCGGCGGCCGGCTCGGCCGGGCCCGACGCGTCCCCGGCCGACCCGAGGGCGGTCGAGTCCAGTCGCATCTCGAACCGCGGGACGTCGAGTCTCCGGAGGGCCAGCATCTCGAGCCGAATCAACTCCGGCATCATGTCGGCGGAGCGCATCGACGGCGGGGCCGGCGCCGCGGCGAGTCGAGACTCGACGGTCTTCCAATGTCCCGCGGGATCGCGCAGCGCCTGGGGCTCCACCGCGGACGAGATGAGGTCCGCGTAGAGCTGCGTCGGGCGAGCGAGGAACCGGACCCGGACGTCGCCCAGGGCCTCGAGGGGGCCTTGCGAACCACCAAGGTCGTCCCGACACGCGAGCGCCACGCGTCCCGCCGCCAGGAAGCCCTCGACCACGTGCTCGGCGTACTGGTACGCCCCCACCGTGCGACCGCCGAGCCGGGGAAGATTGCGCAGCTCCGGAAAGGGTGCCCGGGCCCAGGTGAGCGCCATGCCGTCACGGTTGAGGTGCTGCCAGGAGGCGACGCGCCACGGGTACTCGGATACGCCGGGCGAGCCGAGCCCTCCAAGCCCCACCCACCTCTCTCCGATCTTCTTCCAGTAGGGCAGCAGGCCCGTACCCAGAACACCTTCCCCATCCTCGCCAGAATGCGACTCCGTGGCGGGATGACCCACCGTCTCGCCATCTACGAGCACGGGGTGTCCACCCCTCGCGATCAGGTTCTGGGCGTGGCAGTCCACGCCCGACAGCAGGTGGATCGCGAAGAGGAGTCTGCCCGCCCGGTAGAAGAAGGCGGCCAACTCGTCGTCGTCAGCCACATCGCGGGGCCCGACCCACTCCATCCACCCGTGCGTGCCCCGATCCAGGGTCCGCGGGGCCCAAACGGCGACCTCCGGATCCCCTTCCGCCAACCACGCGAGGACCCGCGCCACGAGCAGCTCGGGTGCGGTGCTGCGCGGTTTGTAGGCCAGCCTCCGTCCGTCGGACAACCGGACCTCGGTGACCGTCCGGCCGCCGCCGTGTCGATCCGAGAGGCCCGGGCGAAGTCGCGTGATCTCCGGCACCGTGGAGCGGTCGTCCCGATCCGCCCTCTTCGCGCCCGATGGCCCGAGGTCCGCGGCGGCATCGATCGCGAGGCGAGTGACATGTGCGACCCACTGGTCCTCGATGATGCGCAGGTGGGCCGAGAGACCCGGACAGGCGGCGACGATCCGGTCGGGGCCGGCGCCGACCACACGGTGCTCGAACTCCGCGAAGGGGCCCCCGAAGCTCTCGAACTCCGCAGCCAGCACCAGACCGGCCACACCGGCCATCGTCTCGAGTAGGTGGAATCTCGCCTCGGCAGCGGCCGCGGGGCGGATCCGTACCCCGTCGACACCCCGCAACGTGCGGTCGAGCCTGGCGGCGGCCGCGTCGGCGAGAACGGCCAGCGCAGGACCGAAGGGGATGTCCTCGTCCCGGAACGCGGAGGCCGGTTCCGGGCTCGCCCCAGGATGTCTAGTCACTTCCGGCCGCCCATTCGACGAGTGTATGGTGCACCTGAGCCTCACGCACGGGAGCCACGACCATGCAGTACGCCTACAAGATCGGCCAACGCGAAGTCTCACTCACACCGGACGACGATACCGTAGCGTTTCGTGCCGGGCGAACGGCGACGGCGACGCTGCGACGACGGCTCGCCGATCACGTCGCCGATGCGGTGCCGGTGCGCGGCAGAGGCCTCACTCTGCTACAGCTGCACGAGAGCTCCAGCCGCGACCACGTCCGGGGCGTCATCGCCGACCACCGCACCGCGCGACACCACGCCCCGGTCTTCAAGGTCGGGGGGCATCACCTCGTGGCCGGGGGCGAGGTCCTCGTGCGGTTCCGGGACGGGGCTCGGGTGGAGCCGATCCTCCGCAAGGCCCGGCTGTCGACCATCGACCACCTCGGGAACCTCTACGAGCTCGCGCACGCGGAGGGCAGGCCGTTCGACATCGCGAGAGATCTTCTCGAGCATCCGGACGTAGTGTGGGCGGAGCCCCACTTCACATCGGTGCATCACCGCCCGCATCTGCTCGCGGCCCGCTCACGGAGCGGCCGATCGCGTCCGGAACCGCCCCCCGCGGGATACGAGATCGCACACACGCGCGCCACCGAAGCCTGGGCGATCCAGACCGGCGATCCGGAGGTGCTCGTCGCGGTGATCGACGAGGGCATCCAGAAGACGCACCCCTCGTTGCGCTCGATCGTCGCGGACACCTACGACGCGACGAAAGACCGTACGCGACAGCGACCGAACCCATGGGACTTCCACGGAACCGCGTGCGCGGGACTCGCCGCCGCGGCCCCGGACTCCGGCCCCATACGAGGATTCGGCGGAGGGTGCGGCCTGCTGTGTGCGAAGATGGGCTACAC
>JAHHMJ010000194.1 GCA_018678395.1 Gemmatimonadota bacterium
GAATCACCGTGGACGCCCTACGTCACCACGGATCTGCCCCGGTACGAGAACCTCGCGATCGCGAGCGGCGATTCGCTGTTTCTGCTCGGCGGATTCATCGCGCTCGATGCGGAGGGCAATGCGCTCGCCACGGACCGGGTCGAGATCCTGAACCTGCGCACCGGCGAGTTCGAGAGGCGCTCGCCTCTTCCGATGCCGCTGACCCACGGCGGCGGGGCTCGCGTGCGGGATTCGATCTGGGTCGTCGGAGGCTTCGTCGGTGATCATCCCGGCCCGACGACCGACGAAGTGTGGGTCTATTCGATCGTCGACGATTCGTGGTCGGCGGGACCGTCACTCCCGGTGGACCGGGGTGGAGGCCAACTGGTCGCGTTGGGCGACACGCTCCACTTCTTCGGTGGCTACCTCCCGGATCGCAACACCGGCTCGACCGACCACTGGCGCCTCGTCATCGGCGATTCCGCGTGGACGCCGAGCGCCGACTTCCCCCTTCCCCGTGGGCACTTCACCCAGCTTCGTCTGGACAGCGGATTTCTGGCGATCGGAGGCAACATCGGCCACGATCCGCTCCCCGTCGACGTGCCCGCCGTGCATTGGTTCGACCCGTCCGAGGCAACCTGGGTGGCCGGCCCCGAACTGCCGTTCGCCATCTCGCACACGGAGCCGGCCACCGCGCCGTACGAAGGAGGCGCCGTGATGGTCGGCGGACGGTCGCGCCCGACCGGGCGCGAGAACCTGGACGACGTGCTCTTCCTCGATTCCGAACTGGGGCGGTGGGTCCATCTGGGACGCCTGTCGGTCCCCTTCCTGGGAGGAACCGCCGGCATCTTCGCGGACACTCTCGTGACGGGGATGGGCGCGGAAACCGGCAACGACCCCCGCAACGCCCAACTGTGGAAGCGCCCGCTCCGGAACCGGTGGCTACGCCTCGACGATCTCCCCCACGGGATCGACGGCGTCGGGGCGGCCGCTCGCAACGGGACGCTCTACGCGGTGGGCAACGGCACCGGGCGCACCCTCGCCTACTCCATCGCGTCGGGGCGGTGGGCGCCCGACGAGGCGGTCGACACGCGTCCGTGGGCGGGCGGGGCTGCCGCCGTCGAATCGTGGGACGGACGGATCGCCGTGGTCGGTGGACGGTTGGGATCCGCCGGCCAGTTCCAGATCTTCGAACCGGAGGCCGGGGAATGGCGGGTGGGCCCGACACTGCCGGAACCGCTGGCCCACGTCGCCACCGCACAGGTCGGCGGGCGCTTGTACGCCCTGGGCGGAGTCGCCGAGGGTACGACCGTCTCGAGCGTCTATTCGATCGCACCGGGTGAGCCGGCCTGGACGAGCCACACGCCCCTGCCCGGTCCGCGAAGTCATGCCGCGGCCGGCTCGGATGGCCGCCGCGTGTTCGTCTTCGGGGGCCGCGACGAAGCGGGTGCGGTGACCGACGACGTGCAGGTGTACGACCCGATCGAGCAGCGCTGGACCACGACGGCGTCGGGGGACTGGGAGACCATGCCCGAACCCCGGGCCGAGCAGGGCCGGGCGGTCTTCCTCGACGGCGAATTCTGGTTGATCGGGGGCGAATCCGACTCGGGTGCGACTCGGGCGGTGGACCTCTTCAACCCGGAGACCATGACGTGGCGAGTGGGCCCCGAGCTGGAGTCGCCCCGAGCCGGCGGCGCACCGGTTCTGGATGGCGACCGGATCCTTCTGGTCGGAGGCCGCGCGGACTCGTGGGAGCCCACCGCCAAGCTGGACTACATCTGGCCCAAGCGCTGAGCCGCGCCCGCGAGAGTGGCCGCGCCGCTCCGCACGAGCCTAGATTCGGGCTCGGCTCCCACCCCTCCCGCCCCGCGAGACCCCCCGTGTTCGTACCGAACACCCTCGCCCTACGCGTCGCTTCGAGCGCCCTCGTGCTCCTCGCCGCCCTCGCACGCCCCGCGTCCGGGCTGGCGGCACAGGAGGCACATGCCGTCGACGTGGTCGAGCTGACAGCGGAGGACGTCGTGCAGGGTTATGCCGAGGGGCGCTTCACCGTCACCCAGGTGATTCGTGCCTTCCTCGCTCGCATCGAGACCTACGAGGAGCGCTACAACGCCTTCATCTCGATGAACCCCGAAGCCCTCGCCGAGGCCGAGGCCCTCGACGTCGAACTCGCCGGCGGGTCGATCCGGGGACCGCTTCACGGCGTGCCGGTAGTCGTGAAGGACAACATCGACATGGCCGGCCTCGTGACGACGGCAGGGTGGGACGGATTTTCGTCGGCCCACGGGGGCGTGGACATGGTCCCCCAGGACGACGCCGCGTTCGTCGAGAGGCTGCGGGCGGCGGGAGCGGTGATCCTCGGCAAGACCAACCTGCCCGACTTCGCGGGTCACGGGACGCGCACGGGCAGCAGCGTCGCCGGGGTGACGCTGAACCCGTACAACGTCGACAAGGCGCCCGGCGGGTCGAGTGGCGGAACGGCAACGGCCGTCGCGGCCTCCTTCGCTGTCCTTGGGATCGGCACGGAAACCGGGGGATCGATCCAGAATCCTTCGGCGGCCCAGGCCCTGGTCGGAGTCAAGCCGACCTACGGGCTCGTCCCGCTCGAAGGGGTCGTGCCGCTCAGCGGCAGCTACGTCGACGTCGCGGGTCCGATTGCGAAGACCGTGATGGACGCCGCACTCACCCTGGACGTTCTGGCCGGCCCCACGCACGAGGACCTCGCGACCTTCGCCGCGACCGACCACATCCCCGACCGCGGCTACGTCGCGGCACTGCGCCGGGGTGCGCTCGAGGGGAAGCGCTTCGGCCTCGTCGGGCCGGGATGGCGAGAGCGATTCCTGCCCCTCGCGCCCGAAACCGAAAACCGCTACCGGGAGGCGATCGCCACGGTGGAGTCCCTCGGCGCCGAGACCGTCGAAGATCCCTTCGCCGGCAGCGGGTTCGTCGAGATGTGGGACGCGCGCGAGGGCGCCTCGACCGGCGC
>JAHHMJ010000539.1 GCA_018678395.1 Gemmatimonadota bacterium
ATGTAGCAGTCCCCGACATCCAGACGCCCATCGACGACACCCGGGGGCGGGTCGAGGCCCCCGAGGACGGCCTCGCCCACCGTTTCCTCGCACGCCAACTCGCCGACGTAGCTCACCGGTATCGGCACCGGCACCTCGGCGGGCAGCACGGCGACGGGCCCGCCTCGGTACACGTCCCGGTCACCATCCGTCAACGCCAACTCGACGACTACCGGCGTTCCCGGAGGCACCGCCAGTTCGATCGCGACCTCGACCTCGATGTCGGAGGGCGCGATGGCGAGGGTCCGCTCGGCGAGCAGGGCGCCGTCCGATGCATCCAGGACGGTGAGGCGCAGGGCATCGACCGGAAGAACGGGAGCACCAGGACCGTCCTGAAGGGCCGGGGCGATTCGCAGGAGCACGGACGCCGGCGGCTCCGTGGTGGCCAGGTCGCAAGCCGCCGAAGCGACCGCGGCCGTGGCACACCAGCCCAGAGCCCGAACGAGCCGGACCCTCGCGCGGCGGTCCATCATCGAGTCCACTCGACGTAGAGGGCGATTCTCATTCCTCGAGTGTCGACGTCCGCCGCGTCGTTCCGAATGCTGCCGAAGGATCCGGATCCATCCAGCACCAACCAGGAATCCCGGCCCCATCCCCTTCGGACCCGCGCTCCCGCCTTCCAGAGCCCCCCGAGCGACTCCAACTCCAGTCCCGAAGCATCGGTCGCCGCGGTTGCGCTGCGGTATTCGACCTGGGGCTCGATTCGGAGCCGCGACCCGACTCCGAGAACCCAACGTCCGCCGGCGGACCAGAAGTGCCCGCGTGGGATGAACGCGGCCCCGACGACCGAGGGCTCGAAGGCGGGATCCGACCGAACGACGCCCGAGCCCCAGAGGTTCAGCACGGTCCGGGACACGGGGACGTCGACCGAGACGTAGCCGGCGACCCGATGCCCGACCCGATTCACCGGCCGTTCGTTGAGTTCGTCCCGATTCCGGAGCGATGCCACCAGGGCAGCGCTCACGGAGGTACGGCGTCCCAGCGGCGACTGCAGGCCCACGCGCAGGCGAATCTCGGACCCCGCTCGCACCCGATCGTCGCTTCCCGCGACCGGCTGGTAGGAAAAGGGAAGTCGACCGTGGACCGCCCACCCCAGACTGGCCGCGCCGACGCCGCCCGCACCACCCAGACCGACCCCCAGACTCCCCCCCGAGCCGAGGGACGGCGTCGAGAACCCGAAGAGGTCGTTGGCCAGGAGCCCCACGAGCAGCAGGTCGGGCTCGTCCAGACGGTTCGTCCCGGTAGGAAGCGACCCCGTGACCATCAGATCCAGACGGTCGCGGACCAGCGCCCATCTCAGACGAGCTTCGGCGTCGAGAGGGCCCGACACGACCCGCTCCACCGAACCCGGCAACCCCAGGCGCACCTCGGTCCACCCGGACGCGACGGTCAGGTGCCCCCGTCCCGCCCAGGACCATTCCGCCACGACAGGCACGCTCAGCTGGCGGATCGACTCGAAATCCAGGCCCGCATCCACCGAATAGTCCTCGACCACGAGCCCGGTTCGAATTCGGTCGGGAAGCTGCGCCGAGAGGGGCGCGGGGCCGATCGAACAGCCCCAGACCATCGCCGCCGCTGCCACGACGGACACGGCCGGCACCCCCAGCGAGCGGCTCATCGGGGAATCCGCACGAGGATGCGCAGCACGACGTCGAGCGGAAGCGCGGGCGTGGTTTGAAGGGCACCGGGCGTGAGCGCTCCGCCGACCCCACCCATGCCTCCGAGAGCCAACTCGGGCCCGAGCGGGGCCACCTCGAACGCAGACGCCGCGAGAGCCGAGCGGGTCGCGTCGCCCGACACCGAGAGCGCCGCGCGTTCGGCTTGCGAGCCCAGGGCGATCACTTCGCTGGGCGAACGCCCGATGACGGAGACCGCGGCTGCGGCCGCACGAGAGCGGTCGGTCGCATCATCGAAGCCCACGTCGATCCGGGCGGCGCGCCGATACGCCTGAGCGGCCCCGGCGAAGTCGCCGCGGTCTTCGAGCAGCAGACCGTCCGCCCAATCGAGAAAGGCCGCCATGCTCTCGGGCCCGTTCTCCAGGATGGCACGCTCCTCTGCCGGGGTGAGGGGCCCGGCGAGACGATCCGCGAGCATCAACGCGAGATCCTTCTCCATCTCGAGGAGTCGGCTCAGAGATCCGGAGGCGGTCTCGATGGTGGCATTCGAGTCGGGGCCACGGGTCACCAGGGTCTCGATCCGCACCGACCCGTCGTCGATGACGAGGAGATTCTGAATGACGGATTCCGCGCGCACGAGCCGACCGACGCGCGGCGCGGTGGCCGGATCGAGTCGACCGGCCGCGGCCCGCTCGAGTTCCGCGAGCAGGGCATCGAGTTCGATCCGCTCGACGAGGCGCAAACGCCCCAGCAGCGACAGGTCCGAGATGACCATCTGCGCCAGCCCGCGGGCCAGGGCGGCGTGGCGGTCCTCCTCCCCCCCCGCCACCCGTCCCGGCAGCACGGCCACGACGCCGGCT
>JAHHMJ010000381.1 GCA_018678395.1 Gemmatimonadota bacterium
GTGCCGCCCTCTCCGTCGGTGTGTCACTGGACACCGCCACGGCGCGCCTCGGCTCGGTGCCGCAGGTGCCGGGCCGCATGGAAGTCGTCGTCCGTGAGCCGTTCACCGTTCTCATCGACTTCGCGCACACACCCGACGCCCTCGAGTCTCTCCTGTCGGGCGTCCGCGAGCTCACCGACGGTACGGTGCGGGTCCTCTTCGGAGCCGGCGGCGATCGGGATCGCACGAAGCGTCCTCCGATGGCCGCCGCGGTGGCGCGCTACGCCGACCGGATCTGGCTCACATCGGACAACCCCCGCACCGAGGATCCCGAGCGCATCCTCGACGATCTCGCCGAGGGGCTGGGCGGGGTCGATCACGTTCGCCAGGCGGATCGCGTGAAGGCCATCCACGGGGTCGTCGGCGAGGCACGTCCGGGCGACGTCGTCGTCCTGGCCGGGAAGGGACACGAGGTCGTCCAGATCGTGGGCGCCGAGCGACGGCCGTTGGACGAGCGCCGGGTCGTCGCCGAGGCCATGCGCCTCCGAGGTGCGGCGTGAGTGGGGGCGGGGCGGCCGCGAAGCGGTCGGTCGGGCCGACGTTCACGTGGACGGACGCACACGTCCGCGAGGCGCTCGGATTGCGGTCCGATCCGGCCCGGGCGGACCGGCGCTATCGAAGCGTCTCGAGCGATTCACGCAGTATCGAGGAGGGCGATCTCTTCGTCGCCCTGTCGGGACCCCGGTTCGAGGGGCACGACTTCGTGGCGGACGCGGTCGCGTCCGGTGCCCGGGGCGTCGTCGTCTCCCGCCCGGTGTCGGAGACGGGGCCCGCCGTCCTGTATCCGGTACTCGATACGCTGGTCGCGCTCGGGAGGCTCGCCCGTCACCGGCGCGACGCCCTTCCGGCGGCGGTCGTGGGGATCGCGGGGTCGGCGGGAAAGACGTCTACGAAGGAGTTGGCGGCGGCGGCCCTCGGCGCCGGCCGGAGGGTCTACGCGACCCGGGCGAACGACAACAACCGCATCGGCGTGCCTCAGACGCTGCTGGCGGCTCCCGCGGACCGCGAGGCCGTGGTCGTCGAGATGGGAACCAGCGAGCGGGGGGAGATGGCGGCCCTGACCGAGATCGCGGCCCCCGACGTAGCGCTGCTCGTCACGGTCGGCGAAGAGCACCTGGAGGGGCTGGGCACCCGCGACGACGCCGTCGAAGAGGAGCTCGACCTGCTCCGCGGCCTCGGTGCCGGCGCGCGGGCCATCGTCGGCGACACCCCGGCGGATCTTCCGGAGCGGGCACGGGCTCTCGTCCCCGCGGCACGCGTCGCGGGCTGGAGCGACCGGGCCGACGACGACCTCCGCCCGCGAGACGTGGCGGTGGACATGTGGGGGTATCACAGCTTCGCGTGGCAGGGTGCGCGCGTGCAGCTGCGGATGGCCGGGCGGCACGCCGTCGTGAACGCCCTCCTCGCGCTGGCCGCGGCCGAAGAGTTGGGCGTGGACGCCGCCTCCGCGGCGGCCGCACTCGGCGACGTGGAGCCTCGCGGCATGCGTGGCGAGATCCGGCACGTCGGGCGCCTCGGGGTGATCGTGGATTGCTACAACGCCAATCCCCAGTCCGTCCGTGTCGCGCTCGATCTCCTCGAGGCGCGCGCGCCCGGGACGAGGAAGGTGGCTGTCCTGGGATCGATGCTGGAGCTGGGTGCTCGGTCCGGGGCGCTGCACCGAGAGGTGCTGGAGCACGCGCTCGCTCGCGACATCGATGTGCTGCTCGCCACGGGGGCCTTCGCGGTCGCAGCGGCGGGGCGCCGACCCGAGCGCCCGCGTCTGCTGGCCGAAGCGGACCCGAGGGCCGCCTACGCGCTGCTGCGCGAGCACCTGGAGGGGGACGAGACCGTGCTCCTCAAGGGCTCCCGCGGCGTCGCGCTCGAGCGGCTGCTTCCGCTGCTGGATCTCGACTTCGGTGCGGCGGGGGAGGGCTGATGCTCTATCACCTCCTCCCCCAATTCTCGGATGTGAGCATCCTGTTCAATCTGTTCGTCTACAACACGTTCCGCGCGGCCGGCGCGCTCGTCACCGCGCTGCTGATCGCGTTCGTGCTGGGGCCGGCGTTCATCCGCACGCTCACTCGCTTCAAGGTGGGTCAGATCGTGCGTGGAGACGGTCCGCAGGCCCACCTGGTGAAGGCGGGCACCCCAACGATGGGGGGCACGCTGATCATCGCCGCCTGCGTCGTGTCGACTCTGCTCTGGGCCGATCTGACCAACTGGTATACGGGCATCTGCCTCGCGGGCCTGGTCTGGATGGGCGCCATCGGCTTTCTAGACGACTACCTGAAGGTCGTGCGCCGGTCGTCGGAAGGGCTGGTGGCTCGGGCCAAGCTGCTGGGTCAGCTCAGCTTCGGTCTGGCTCTGGGCATCTTCCTGGTGCGGGTGCCCATCTCGCCCTTTCCGTCGACCTGGACGGGTCTGCCGTTCTTCTCGGACTACGCCGCCGCATTCTGGCCGCCGGCGTTCGTCGGTTTCGTGACGCTGCTGGTCGGCTTCACCTCCAACGCCGTGAACCTGACGGACGGGCTCGACGGGCTCGCCGGGGGGCTCGGCGCGATCGCCACCGCGACGTTCGCGCTCATCGCCTACGTGACGGGCCGCGTCGACACCTCGATCTACCTCGGGCTCTTCTACCTCCCGGGGGCGGGCGAGATGGCGATCTTCGCGCTCGCGCTCGCCGGCGGGATCCTGGGATTCCTCTGGTACAACGCCCATCCCGCCCAGGTCTTCATGGGCGACACGGGTTCCCTGGCCATCGGCGGCGCCCTCGCCGTGATGGCCATCCTCCTCAAGGCCGAGTTCCTGCTGCTCATCGTCGGCGCCGTGTTCGTCGCCGAAGGGCTGTCGGTGATGATCCAGGTCTTCTGGTTCCGCTACACCCGCCGTCGGTTCGGGGAGGGCCGGCGCGTGTTCCGGATGGCCCCGCTCCACCACCACTTCGAGAAGCTCGGGTGGGAGGAGACGACGGTCGTCATCCGCTTCTGGATCCTCGGGATCCTGTCCGCCATGGTCGCCATCTCAACCTTGAAGATCCGGTGACCCCCGTAGCCATCCTCGGCCTGGGCGCGAGCGGCGAAGCCGCCGCGCGTCTGGCCCTCGCACAGGGAGACACCGCGTATGTCTCGGATCTGCGCACTGATGCCCCGACTGCAACTCGTGGAGCCCGGCTCAGAGAGCTGGGCGCCGACGTCGAGCTGGGAACCCACGACCTCGATCGGATCGCCGACGCCGGCACCGTCGTGGTCAGTCCTGGAATCCCCCCGGACGCTCCGGTGCTCCAGGGCCTCCGCTCGCGAGGCCGTCGCTGGGTCTCCGAACCCGAGTTCGCCGCACGGCTCTACCGCGGTCCACTGATCGCGATCACGGGCACGAACGGCAAGACGACGACCACCCTGCTGATCGCGCACCTCCTCCGGACCGCCGGTCTGGAAGTGGGCGTGGGCGGCAACGTCGGGGGCGGCCTCGCCCCTCCCGCTTCGGATCTGGCGGGGATCCAGCCTCCTCCGGCGTGGTTCGTCCTCGAGGTGTCGTCGTTCCAGCTCGCGGACATCGATACGTTCGCGCCGGCGATCGGCGTGTTGACGAACCTGGCCCCCGACCACCTGGACCGGTATCCCGCGGTCGAGGCGTACTACGCGGACAAGGCGCGCCTCTTCGACAACGCGCGGCGCGACAGCCGGTGGGTCCTCGGCGATCAGCCGGAAGTCGACGCGCTGGTGGGGGACCGTCCCGGGCGGCGGTACGTCTTCAGCACCCGCCGCTCGGAGGGCGTGCACGCCTTCGTTCGCGACGGCGTTCTCACCCTGAACGTCGACGGTCGCCAGGAGCCGCTGCTGCCGCGGGAGAAGCTCCCGCTTCTGGGAGCCCACAACGCGGCCAACGCCCTGGCCGCCGCGCTCACCGCCCGCCTCGCCGGCGTCGAGCCCGAGGCGCTCGCCGAGGGGCTGGCCACCGCCCGCGCCCTGCCGCACCGGATGGCGCCCGTCGGCACCCGGGAGGGGGTTCTCTGGGTCAACGACAGCAAGGCGACCAACGTCGCTGCGACGGTGAGCGCCGTCGTGAGTGCCGATCGGCCCGTCGTGCTCCTGCTCGGAGGAACCGACAAGGGTGAGGACCTGGCCCCGCTGGCCGACGTCCTGCCGGGTCCGACCCGTGCGGTGGTGTGCTATGGGGCGGCCGGAGGGCGCTTCGCCGGGCGCCTCACCGAGGTCCCCGGTGTCCGCATCCTCGAGGCGCCCGACTTCGCGGCGGCGGTGGAGCGTGGGGCGGCCGTAGCCGAGCCGGGGGATCTGCTGCTGCTCAGTCCGGCCGCGTCGTCGTTCGACGAGTTCGCCGACTACGAAGCACGCGGCCGGCGCTTCGGTGTGCTCGCCCGGGGAGAGGCGGCATGAGCGATCGGCGCCCCCTCGACCTGGTACGCGCCTCGGTGGCGCTCCCGGACGTCCAGCTGGGGCGGGGCTGGGAGGGGCCGGCCCTGTTCGCGCTGACGCTGCTCCTGCTGTCGTTCGGGTTGGTCACTCTCTACTCGGCGAGCGTCTTCATCGCCCAGCAGCAGGACCTGCCCGACCACTGGTTCGTCCTGCGCCAGGCATCCGGCGCCGCCGCGGGGCTGGTCGCCCTCGTGATCTGCGCACGGCTCCCCTATCGCCTCTGGGAGGTGCTGGCCTGGCCGCTGGTCTGGCTGAGCGCCGCCCTGCTGATCGTGATCCTGCTGCCGTTCACGCACGGCATCGCGCCGGAGGTCAACGGGGCCCGCCGCTGGCTGAACGTCGGCGTTCGCTTTCAGCCCTCCGATCTGGCCAAGGTCGCGATCATCGTGTGGACCGCGATGCTGGCGGTTCGCAAGCAGGGTGAGTTCAAGAGCCTGGGTCGCGGGCTCGCGCCCTTCCTGCTGATCTGGGCCGTGCTGTTGATTCCGGTCGCGCTCGAGCCCGACCTCTCGACCGCGCTGCTGATGGCGACCGTCGCGGCGCTGATCGTCTTCGCGGCCGGGGGCCGCATCGCCCACTTCGCCTTCCTGGGCGTACTGGGTGTGCCGGTTCTGATCAGCCAGCTGAACGGCGGCTTCCGACTGGCCCGCATCAAGGCGTTCCTCGATCCGACGCTCGACCCCGAGGGCACCGGCTACCAGCTCTACCAGTCGCTGATCGCGCTCGGCTCGGGCGGGCTCACGGGTCGCGGCTTCGGAAACGGGCAGCAGAAGTACGCCTTCCTCCCCGAGTCCCACAACGACTTCATCTTCGCGATGGTCGGCGAGGAGTGGGGCTTTCTCGGGGTCGCGGTCGTGGTCGCCCTCTACATGGCCTTCATCGTGGTCGGCTTCCGCGTCGCGCGTCGCGCTCCCGACCTGTTCGGGCAGCTGCTCGCTCTGGGAATCACCAACCTGATCGCGCTCCACGCGGTCCTCCACATGATGGTGGGGGTGGGGCTGCTTCCGACGACGGGCCTGGCGCTGCCGCTCGTCTCCTACGGGCGCACGAACCTCGTCATCACGCTGGCCCTCATCGGCATCCTGCTGTCGATCGCGCGCGAAACCGATCGCGACTGGCACCCCGAACAGGAGGCGCGTCGCCGGGTCGACGATCTCGCCCGCGCCCCGGCGC
>JAHHMJ010000104.1 GCA_018678395.1 Gemmatimonadota bacterium
GGACCTCCACGGACCGGCTCCAGCCCCGCGCCGCGCCGGAGCGGGTCAGCGCCGTGACCTCATCGGCCGACAGGTCGAAGTCGTCGTTGCGGGTCAATTCCATCCGCTCGAGGCGAACACCGGTGCCGTCGGCTCGTAGCGTCGTGTCGATGGTGTAGTCCAGGCAGCCGGAGGTCGCGAGCACCGTGGCGGCGAGGATCAGGCTCGAGCGGTTCATGAAGTGCTCCACGTTCAACCGAGAAGATCGAGTAGTCGGTGCGCCGATACGGCGGCGTCACCGGGAAGGTCGAGGCGGTCGAGGGCGTTTCGGAGGTCGCCCGCCGTGGCGCCCGTGTCCTGAGGGAGCGTCTGGAATGCCTCGCGCCAGGGCGAGGGGACCCATCGGGATTGGCCGATGACTTGCGTCTGCCCGGGCGCCAGAACGGTGGCGTCGTCGGGCAGGCGGTCCAGCAGCTCCCGCAGATCGGACACCGTGACGACATCCTGCCGCCCCAGGGCCCGAAGTAACGACTCGCGCATCGAGAATCGGGAACCGGTGGGCGACGCACCCCCGAAGGGAGCCCCGAGGTCGGCCAGGCGCCGCTGCTGGTCGAGCAGTTGCGAGGCCAGGGCGTCGGCCCGCGCCCGGCTGTGCCCCAGGGCACGAACGGTCAGGCCGGTGAAGAACAGCGAAGCGAGGGCGGCCGCCGCGAGGGCCGGAACCCAGACCCGTCGGGACCAACGGGAGCGCGGGGCGGTCTCTCCGGTTCCCGCCGCGGCGGGTGCGATGGCCCGCAGCACGGCGCCCTCCATTTCCGTGACCCAGGCGTCGGGAACCTGGGCCTCGAGTTCCTCCAGGGAGGGCCCGGGCAGGTGGGCTCGCAGGCTCAGGAGGGCGCGGCATGGTGCGCACACGGCGGCATGCGCACGAAGCAGGGCCATCGCGTCGTCGGGGATGTCCCCGACCGCTGCGACGTCCAACTGGTCCTCGAAGATCCTGCAGTCGACGGAGTCCGTCACGGTGCTCCTCCCGATTCTCGAAGTGCGTCGGCGATCCGCCGACGGGCGTAGTGCAGCGTCGTCCTGAGCGTGCCCGCGGTGATGCCCAGTTCCCTCGCGACCTCGGCCCGTGGTCGCTCCTCGAGGTCCACCCGCACGAACACCTGCCGTTGGCTTTCTGTGAGTGCCCTGGTGGCCTCGACGACCCGCGCCCTGAACTCGCTCCACTCGACCTCGGCGAGAGGGTCGTCGGGCGCGCGGAACGCGTCGGTCCGGGGCACCGGGCGATCAGAGGTGCGCTCCCTCCGAACGACCTGGCTGCGAACGTGGTCGAGACACCCGTTGCGATGGAGTGCGTGGAGCCAGGCCGGGAAGGGCCGGGAGGGGTCGTAGCGGCAGATGTGTCGATGGACCCGAACCCAGGTTTCCTGGGTCAGGTCCCGAGCCCACTCCCAGTCCCCGGTGTAGCGATACGCCATGGCGATGAGTGGTCGCGTGAGCGCTTCGACGAGCTTCGTGAAGCTCTCCTCATCACCCCCTCGGAAGCGGAGTGCCCATTCCGACACCACTCGTTCGTCCATCCCAGCTCCTTCTCGAGCCGACCTTCATGCATCTGAACCGGGGTACGCGGGAGACGTCGAGAACGTTAACGCGAGGCGGAAGAGGTGGAGCGACCCACCCCACTTCACGGCCCGAATCGGGTACGCGATACTCGCTGTCGAGGAAGGCCCGCGTGTTTCCCCTCCCGGCCCTTCCGCGACTTTCTTGCCCCTGGGTGCCCAGCCATGTTTCGCGTGCCCACCTACGTGGCCCCCAGCCGGATCGCCGGCGTGGGGGTCTACTCGTCCGAGTTCATGCGACCCTAGAAGACCGCGGACAGGCGGAGACCGAGAACCCACACGCCGGGGTCGACGGTGGTGCCGGTGGCGTCGAAGCCGCTGTTGTGGACGCGCTGCACGGAGCCGGTGACGAAGATCTCGCGGTAGAGGCGGCGGCGCAGAAACGCCTCGACCTGCACGACGTCGTCGAGACCCGGCACTGCGTCCGAAGCGAACGAGCGGCCGACGGCGACACCCACGGCGTCGGGACGGCGCGTCCACAGATAGGTGAGCCCCGCAGACCCATCGCTCACGTTCACCGAGCCGTTGGTGACGCCGGCGCGGGCGCTGAGCGCGTGCTCCCCGACGAAGAAGCCGAGGACCGTGAACACACCCCGACTCGTCTTCGTGCGTTCCGGGTCGTCGAGTCGCTGATGATGGGCGCTGTTGGCCCATGCCCCGAGGGAGAAGCGGCTGCGCTCACCCCGCCAGCGCAGCGCGGCCCCGGCAAAGAGCCCCTTGTCGTCATCGTTGACGTCGAGGAGCTGGGCATACGACACGGTCGGATTG
>JAHHMJ010000476.1 GCA_018678395.1 Gemmatimonadota bacterium
CAGCACGTGGTTCCTGATCTACGCGGTGCCGTTCGCGGCGGTCGTCACAGGCGAGCGCCGCGCGGTGCTCGCGATGCTGGGCGCGGACACGGCCGGGGTTCTGGTCGGCGCGATGGCGACGCTCCAACCGTGGACCCATCTCTCCTACAACGTCATCCACGTCTGGAAGACGATCGGCACGACACCCGCTCCCTTCCGGGTCAGCGAGCTGCAACCGTTCAGCGGAGACGCGGGTTACGTCGCCTTCGCCATGCTGGCACTGCTCGGTTGGGCGACGCTCCCCGAACTGCGGGGCTTCTCGCTGCGACACGCGGGCGCGACCACGGCTCTGGCCGGGTGGGTGCTCGCGTTCTCGGCGAGCCGTTTCTGGACGGACATCGGTCTGCCCGCGATGCTGGCGCTGACGGCGCTCCTGCTACAGCGCGTGTTGCAGGCGCGGCTTCCGGCGCGTGCCCCCGCGCGCTGGGTGGTGGTCGGCGCGGTCGCCGTCGCACTGCACGCGAGCATTTCCGCGAACCATGGGCGCCGATGGGAGAGCTCTCCGCTGCCGCGCATCGCCTGGCTCAGCGAGAATCCGCAGGCGGCCGAGAAGTGGCTTCCGGGAGACGGCGGCATCGTCTACAGCCCCGAGATGCGGGTCTTCTACTCGATGTACCTGGTGTGGCCCGAGGCCTCGTGGCAGTACGTCCTCGGACCGGAGCAGGGAATCATGCCCCGCGAGCACCTCGCGGTCCTGCACGACTTCGAGGCCCGGCAGAGCTGGGAGGCGCTGCAGCCCTGGGTCGACGCGATGCGGCCTCAGGACCGGTTGATCGTCGACGCCGCAGGGCGCCCGCTCCCGCAGTTCGAAGGGACCGAGGTGCAGCCGCTTCCCCACGGGCTCGCGATCGTGCGTCCCGTCGACGCCGGGGCGACGGCGGCCGCGGATCGGGTCGACCTCAGTCCGTCCCCACTCCCGGGGGCACCAGTCGGTAGCGGACCACCCGCTGCACATCCAGATCGTCCCGGGTCACGGCCCAGACCTGGTCCCCACGAATGAGCGGCCGCGGGTAGCGGCTTACGTCCTCCGGCATCGGTACGCGACCGACGTAGGTGCCATCGGTTTCGAACAGGTCGAACGCATACCGGGACCGCCATCGATCTTCGATCGCATCCGGGTCGGTGGGGTCGTAGTCGGGGTCGTCCTGCTCGACCGCTTCGAGCTCGACCAGCACCCAGATGCGCCCATCCATGGCCGTGTAGATCTCGTCGTAGGCCGGCTTCACGTCGGGGATGCCCGGTCCGTTCCACCTCCAGTTCGGATCGGTAGAACGCATGTTGCGTGTCGCCTCGGCCTCCGCCTCGGCCTTCTCTCCGGCAGTCACCGATGTCGGGGTCGCGTCCCGCTCGATCCGGATGTAGCCGCCGGGGCGCAGGAGCGTGAAGGCATAGCGGTCGCTGATGCCGTGAATGAACCATCCGTCCGGATGCAGCGTCGAGGCCTCGTCGGGCGAGAAGGGAACCGCATTCATCGACACGTTCGCCCCCCCGTCCGTCTCGATCCGCGCTTCGATGCGGGGCGTCTGGTAGCCGGATTCCGGAATCGCCACCGTGTCCGTGACGGCTCCGTCCGGAGCGACGCGCTGCAGCCCCATCTGCCAGTCGGAGACGTCGACCTCGCGGTCCATCAGGACCGGCGTCCACAGCGTGTCGCCCGCCGTCCGCTTCATCGGGCTCGAGGTGTGGAAACCGCCCGCGACGACCGGCCACGTCTGGGACGCCTCACCGTTCGCGTCGAAGATCTGCAGCCGCGCGTTGCCCGGGTCGCGCACGGCGAGCCGTCCGTCGGAGAGGATCGCCATGCCGCCGTCGGGCGATCCGAACTCGCCCGGCCCGCCCCCGCTGCGCCCGAGGGTCGTGCGGTACGCCCCGTCGGCTTCGAAGACCCGCACCGCGGGCACCTGGCCGTCCATCACGTAGAGCGTTCCATTGGCCCCGACCGCCAGCGACCGGATGCTGCCGAAGATCTGCTCGACCGGGCCGTCCAGGACGCCGACGCTCACCTCCGGCACGAGCTGGCCCTCGGCGCCGCCCCATTCGCTGCCCGATACCGTACGCACGATCAACGTGTCGCCGATCGAATCGCGCACCACGCTCATCGAGTCCCCGCTCGACGAGCCTCCGCAGGCGCCGATCAGGAGCGTCGCGGCGAAGGGGCCGGCCAGCAGAAGGAGCAACCTGCGTCGGCGGCTTGCTCTACGATCGGGACGCGGGTGGGGCGATGACATGGGGGAAAGGGCCGGGGTGCATGTGCCGGAGGCGTGCAGCCACCGGAAGGACTCACTTCATAGACGAGTCCGGGGCGCCAGGGGTTGCGTCAGACCCCGATGCGGTCGGGTCCCCAGATCAGCTTGTGCAGCTGCATCTGGAATCCCACCGGCAGCCGGTCCTCCAGAATCCACCCCGCCAGTCCCTCGAGATCGATGCCGTCCCAGACGGGCGAGATCAGCAGCGCCTTCAGGCGTCCGTCGCCGACTGCGGCATCCAATCCCCGTTCGCGAATCGTGTCGCGCGCCCACTCGTAATCCGCGCGATCGGCCACCACGAACTTGATCTCGTCTTCGGGCCCGAGGTGCTCGAGGTTCGACCAGAGATTGCGCTCGCACTCGCCCGAGCCCGGGCACTTGAGATCCATGATGCGACGGACGCGCGGGTCGAGACCCGAGACATCGAAGGCCCCCGACGTCTCGACCAGAACCGTGAAGCCGCGATCCGAGAGCATCTCGGCGAGCGGGAAAGCGTTCGGGTGCGCGAGCGGCTCTCCCCCCGTGATCTCGACCAGCGGCGTGCCGATCGCCTCGACCTCGGCGACGATGTCGTCCAGCGTCATGCGCGAGCCGCCGTGGAACGCGTACTCGGTGTCGCACCAGACGCACCGCAGCGGGCAGCCGGTAATGCGCACGAAGGTGCACGGCAGCCCCGCCCAGGTGGATTCGCCCTGGATCGAGTGGAAGATCTCGGTGATGCGCAGGAACGGCTCACTGGCGCCGCCGCCGGCCGCGCTCGACTCCCCTCCCGTGCTCGCTCCGCCGCCGGCGTCAGTGGCCTCCGCCACCGCCGCCTCCCTTCTTCGGCCAGAGGAATCCGAGTGGGGACTCCTGTACGACGGAGCCGGCGAAGAACAGCATGTTCGCCGGCCGCTCGGCGAGCCGCCGCATGAGATAGGGATACCAGTGCTCGCCGAAGGGCACGTAGACCCGCACTCGGAAGCCGTCCTTCATGAGCTGCTGCTGGAGGTCACGCCGGACTCCGTGGAGCATCTGGAATTCGAAGCGATCCCGATCGAAGCCGCCGGCCGCGTGGTAGTCGACCGTCGCCGCGATCATGCGCTCGTCGTGGGTCGCGATCGCCGGGTAGTTGCCGTCGTCGAGCAGCATGCGCATGAGCTCGATGAAGCTGCCGTCGACCGCATTCCGCTCCTGAAAGGCGACCTCGGGGGGCTCGGCGTAGGCGCCCTTGCAGAGCCGGACCCGCGCGCCCAGCCGGTTCATGTGGGCGACGTCTCCGGTGCTGCGCTTGAGATAGGACTGCAGTACGACGCCGATGTTGCGGTGGCCGTCGCTCCACAGCTTCTCGAAGGCGTCCAGGGTGCGCTGCGTGTACTCCGAGCTCTCCATGTCGAAGCGTACGAAGCTGCCGATCTCTTCGGAGCGCTCCAGCACCCGCCCGAGGTTGCTGCCGAGGAAGCGCTCGCTGATGTCCTGCCCGAGCTGCGTGAACTTGAGCGAGACGTTGGCATCGAGGCCCTTCGCGGCGATCTCGTCGAGCACCCGCACATAGACGTCGGCCGCGCGGCGCGCGTTCGGTTCGTCGTGGACGGACTCGCCGAGGTAGTTGCCGGTCGCCGTCAGCCCTGTGGCGTTCGCCTCGTGAATGGCGCCGACCAGGTCGGCGACCGTTTCTCCCGGGACGAAGCGACGGCTCATGGCCCGCAGCGGCGTGCGGGTCACGACGGCCTTGGCGGCGTCGGAATGGCTCAGGAAGATCAGCGAGTCGCGCAGCATGGTGTCAGTTCGCGGGGTCGGTGGCGTCGGCGATGGCCCGGTCGAGCAGCTTCTGGACCTGCAGCAGGGGCGTGTCGCCCGCTTCGGTCAGAACCGCGTCCTTCGAGGGCCCTCTCCAGAGGGTCGGCGTCTCGACGTGGCCCTCGATGCCGAGGCCGGTGCGGGCCCAGCGCGGGTACACGAGATACCCCTCCCAGGGCGTCCGGAGATCGGCCGTGTGTTCGACCTCGATCGAGACCGTGTACGGACGTCCGTCCGCGCCCTCGAAGGCGGGTGGCCGATCGTGGGTCCGGAGGTAGCCTCCGAGCGTGGCGTCCGGAGAGCCGTGAATGTCGATATCGTCGAGGGTCACGCCCGAAAAGGTAACGTCGATATGCGGCGTACGGCATGGCTTCCCGCCCGCATGCAGCCCCGCCATGGCGTCGCCCGGCGATCGGCGCGACACTGTCGCCATGGATACGATGCGCGCAGCGGTGTTCCACGAGAATGGCGGGCCGGAGGTCGTCCGCGTCGAGGATCGGCCCCGCCCCGATCCGGGTCCGGGCGAGGTGCGCCTGCGGGTGCGCGCGGCCGCCCTCAACCATCTGGACCTGTGGGTACGGCGCGGGATGCCGATCGAGACGACCATGCCCCACATCGGGGGCTCGGATCTCGCCGGCGAGGTGGAGTCCGTCGGACCCGGTGTGGATCCGGCGATCGTGGGAACGCGCGTGGTGGTCGATCCGTCGCTCGGCTACGACTTCTACGACGGTACGGACCGCGGGGCGGCCCTGCGTGACGCGCCCCTGCGGTTGATCGGCGAGCATACGGATGGCGGCTTCGCCGAGTTCGCCGTGGTGCCGGCGGCAAACCTTCTGCAGGTGCCCGACGGCGTGTCGTTCGAGGCCGCTGCCGCCGCATCGCTCGCGGCGGTGACCGCATGGCGGGCCACGATCGTCCGGGGAGCGCTGCAGCCGGGCGAGTCCGTTCTGGTCACGGGAGGATCGGGCGGAGTCGCCACGCTCGCCGTGCAGTACGCGGCTCGCGCGGGCGCTCGGGTCCACGCCGTGACGTCGGGAGGTGCCAACGCCGAGCGCCTCCGGAGCCTCGGCGCGCACCACGTCTACGATCGCACGGCTGCCGAGCCGTGGGCCCGGGCCATCAAGTCGGACACGGGGGGGCGAGGGGTCGATCTCGTGGTCGACTCCGTGGGTGAGGCGATCTGGGACGCCGCCGTCCGGTGCCTCGCGGTCGCCGGTCGCCTCGTCAGCTACGGCGCCACGGCCGGCCCCGTCGCGACCCTCGATCTGCGCCACGTCTTCTGGAAGCAGCTTTCGATCATGGGCAGCACCATGGGTACCCCGGCCGAGTACCGGCGCGCGATGGGGCTCGTCTTCGCCGGCGAGGTGGAGGCGCCCATCCATGCGGTCATGGAGCTGGATGCAGTCCGCCGCGGCCATGAACTGCTCGAGGCCGGTGGGGTTTTCGGCAAGATCGTGATCGTGCCCGACCCATCCGCCTGATCTTCACCGCACCCGCCGCCCCACACCGCCATGGACATCCAGGAAGCCCAACGCCGCGTCGACGCGTGGATCGGACAGTTCGAGGAGGGCTATTGGCCCCCGCTCGCCAATCTCGCGCGGCTGACCGAGGAGGTCGGTGAACTGGCGCGGCTCATGAACCACCGCTTCGGCCCCAAGAGGAAGAAGCCCGGTGAGGCCGAGCAGGATCTGGCCCTGGAACTGGCCGACATCCTGTTCGTCCTTCTCGTCATCGCCAACGAGCAGGGGATCGACCTCGACGAGGCGCTCGAGCGCACCCTCGAAAAGTACCGCGCGCGCGATTCCGACCGCTGGGTGCGGAAGGACGGCTAGAAGGTCGGGGTCGGCGGAGGCGTCGGCCCGAAGCTACAGCGGGATCCGGAACCCCAGATTCACGATGGGCCAGAACCGGTAATACGAGTCGATCTCGTCGAGGATGCGACGGCGCTCCTTGTCGAGTTCGGCGTCGAAGCCCGGCTCGGAAGCGATGGGTCCGGAGCCGCTCATCTCTACCCCGGCGTCCCCGGCGTACGCGAGGCCCAGGTCGAGGTAGATCGAGAACCCCTCACCGCCCAGACGGCCGAAGCCGACGCCGAGGAAGGGAGCGATTTCCGGGGTGGTGAGCGCACCCTCGATGCGTCCCGGTCCGGCGAAGATGACGTCGCCGATCTCGGATGGGCCGTCCAGATCTCCGGAGAAGCGAGTGTCGTCGCTGCGGTACAGCAGGCCGGCCATGACCCGCACGGGACCTGCCAGCCGGATGTCCAGCGAGCCCGTGAGGAAGATCGGCGGGGGCTCGACGTCGTAGGTGGTGCAGTCGCCGCCGGCGTCGTCGCAGTCGAAGTCGAGTTGAGCGTCGATCAGCGTGAATCCCACGCCGCCCTTGAGCGCGAGCTTCGGCGCCAACGCGACGATGACGTCGGCGCCGATGCCGGTCGTGCCGACCTTCGCCGCCACGGAGATGCCCTGTCCGGCCAGCCCGGCCGGAAGCAGCAGGCCTCCGCCGATCATCCACGACAACAGCGTGGTGAGAGGCCGATTCGGGACCGGTCGGCGGGTCCGAGGCTGAGGGCGCGTATGCATCGGGGGGCGCGAAGAAGAGGATTGGGAGCAACCCCGCATCATAACGTCCCGAGGAGGGCGTCCACCACGCGGTCGACCTCGTCCACCGTGTTGTAGACGTGGGGGCTGATGCGCACGTGGCCCGGCCTGTGGTCGACGACGATGTCCATCGCATCGAGGTGCGCGACCGCACCCTTCGGATCGGGGTGCGCCACCATCACGATTCCCGAGCGCCGCGCCGGGTCCCGGGACGTGCGCAGCGTGAGCCCTGCCTCGTCGCACCGTCCCATCAGGTGGTCCGTCAGCTCACGGACACGGGCGAACACGCGATCCCACCCCACCGAGGCGAGGGCGCGCTGCCCTCCCAGCGCCAGATGCACGGTGGGCAGCGACGGCGTACCGAGCTCGAAGCGCCGTGCGTCGTCCCGAAATTCGAAGTGCTCGAAGTCGAAGGCGAACTGGTCCTTGGCCGCGAACCACGACGTGAAGCGCGGATGCAGCTCGGCGATGCGGTCTTGGCGCACGAAGAGGTACGAGAGGCCGGGCCCTCCGCACAGCCACTTGAGGGGCCCGGACGTGTACATGTCCACGCCCGCACCGGTCATGTCCACGGGGATCTGCCCCGGCGCCTGGTAGCCGTCGATCAGGCTCCACGCGCCGGCCTCGCGGGCGATGCGGGCGAGCGCGGTGATGTCCTGGACGTAGCCGGTAGAGAAGAACACGTGGGAGGTCGCGACGAAGAGCGTGCGCTCGTCGACCACCTCTTCGAACTGCTTGGGGTCGATGCGGATCCCGTCGGGGCTGCGCAGCACGACCAGCTCGATTTCGGGCTTCACCCGCCACTGGTAGGCGAGGGTCGGAAAGTCGAGCTCGGTGCAGACCACGCGATTGCGCTCGCCCTGCGGGACCGCGTCCGCGACGACCGCCAAAGCGGCCGAGGTGCTCGGCAGGAGGGCCGCTTCGGACGGCTGTGCCCCGTGGAGACCGGCTGCCTCGGCGCGCAGCGTATCGAGCTTGCCCATCCAGTGCTCGTACCATGCCGAGGCGCCCATCCGGTGCCAGTGGTCCTTGAAGTCGTCGAGCTCGGCTTCGGCATCGACGGACAGCGCGCCCAGCGAGCAGGAGTTCAGGTAGTTCCGGCGCCCCAGAATCGGGAAGCGTGCGCGCAGGCGGTGGAGTTCGTCGTCGTTCAGCGTCATGGGCGTAGCGATGGCGGGCGGTGCGGGCAACGATATCTTTGACCAGCCGCGTCACAACCCCGGCACCGCTGCCAGGATCCGCTTCGTCCCCATGAGGAATCCCATGGTCCGTCGTTCCGTCCGCTCCCTGTTCGCGCTCGCCGCCGTTCCGATCTGGATCGCGTGCGGAGGCGGGGACTCCGCTGCGCCCGAGCCGGAGACCGGCCTGGACGCCCCCGACCGCTCGGTCGACGTGCAGACGACGCCGGTCTTCACGGTCGGCGGCTTCAATGCGCCCGACTGGGCTGCGTTCGGCAATGTGCGCCAGGTCGCCTTCGACGATCGCGGTCACCTCTTCATCCTGGATACGCAGGCCAATCAGGTGACGGAGGTCGACGCAGAGGGCCAGTTCGTGCGGACCATCGGCGGGCCGGGTGAGGGCCCCGGAGAGCTGTCGAGCCCGTTCGGATTCGCCCTCACCGATGACGGGGGACTCGCCATCTTCGACATCGGCCACCAGGGCTGGGTGACCTACGACGCGTCCGGTGAGTTCATGGGCAACGTGCGCGTCGACATGGGCACGATCGGGCTTCCCGGGAATCGGCTCTCTCGTCACCCGGACGGGGGCGTCGTCGGAGCGGTCGGCGGACGCATTCGAATGGGCGGCCCGGGAGCGGCAGACTCCGAGCCCGAGGCGCCCAGCCGTCCGGTGGTCTACTTCGCGCTCAGCGAGGAGGACTCTTCTCGCGTCGTCTACGACGCCTGGGACATGCCCGAGCCGCCCGAGGGTGAGGAGGCCAACCTGAGCACCGGTGGGGGCGGCAGCTTCCAGATCCGCATGCCGGTGCTGCGGGCCTTCGAGCCGGAGCTGCGCGCCGGTGCACTCCCGGACGGGCGGATCGCCGTAGTGGACTCCATCGGCTACCGGATCAAGCTGGTCGCCGATGGCGGTTCCGTGGTCGATGTGCTGGAGCGGCCCATCGCTCCGATCGAGGTAACCGGGGGCATCGAGGAGGCCGAGCGCGAGCGTCGCATCGCCGAACTGGAGGCGGACGCGGGCGGCTCCACGACCGTCGTCGCGATCGGGGGCGGGGGCATGACGACGAATACGGTCGGCGGCGGCATGAGCGACATGATGCGCAACCGCGTCGAGTCGATGATCTTCGCCGACGAGATCCCGGTCATTGAGGACATGGCGGTCGATCCGCTCGGCCGCATCTGGGTGCAGCGCAGCGGCGACACGCCGGGCGAGGCCGGCCCCACCGACCTCATCACGGCCGACGGCCGCTATCTCGGGTCGATCCCTGCCGATGGCCTCCGCATTCCCCAGGCCTTCGGTCCCGACGGCCTCATCGTCCGCCGCGAGGTCGACGAGTTCGACGTCCCGACGCTGATCGTCGAGCGGTTGCCGGCCGAGATCGGCTGACGGTCCAACCGAATGGGGGCGGTCGGGTCCGAGGTGCGGGCTCGGCCGCCCCTTCGCACACCCCTCATCGATCGGTTGCGCCGAGCGGCGGTGGGGGGGAATCTGAGGCGCGGTTCGAGCCGCCGACCCTTCCCGCCGCCGGAGTTCGCCCGTGCCCCAGGGCGTGAACAGCCGCCTCGCCACTGCCGGGGCTAGTCGGATGCCCCCGCTCGTCGAGGTGGCCCGAGCCGAGGCCCGCACCGCCGGCTTCCACGCGGTGGGCATCACGCGGCCCGATCCGTCCGAGCACGCAACCTTCTACCGGCGGTGGCTCGATGAGGGGTTCCACGGGGGCATGGGCTACCTGGCCCGAGAGGACGCGGTCCGTCGCCGTGAAGACCCCCGCCGCAGCTTCGAGGCCGCCCGGTCGGTCATCGTCGTGGCCCACGAGTATGGGGAGGGAGGGGAGGGCGCGGCGCCGACCAGCGTCGATTCCCACGGCGGCGTCCCTCCGGACCGGGGCATCATCGCCCGTTACGCGCGGGGGCGGGACTACCACCACGTCGTCCTCGAGGGACTGCACGCGATCCTGAGGGCGCTCGACGAGCATGCGCGAGCGCGCGGCATCGAGAACGGGGTGACCGGCCGCGCCTACGTCGATACGGGACCGCTGCTCGAACGGGAGCTGGGACGGCGTGCGGGGCTCGGATGGTTCGGCAAGAACACGATGCTCATCCACCCGAAGCGGGGCTCGTACTTCCTCCTCGGCGCTCTGCTCGTGGACATCGAGCTGCCCGCCGACTCCCCCTTCGAGGCGGATCGATGCGGTTCGTGCCGCGCCTGTCTGGATGCGTGCCCGACCGACGCGTTGCTCGGCCGGGACGACACCGGCGCCCCGACCCTCGACGCCACCCGCTGCATCTCCTACTGGACCATCGAAACGAGGGACCCGATCCCGCTCGACCTCCGCCCCGCCTTCGGCAACCGGATCTTCGGCTGTGACATCTGCCAGGAGGTGTGCCCGTGGACGCGGAAGTTCGCCGCCGGCCGTGCGGTACCCGAGGACTATGGAC
>JAHHMJ010000019.1 GCA_018678395.1 Gemmatimonadota bacterium
GGGTTGCGGGGGTCATCCTCCGGAATCCCGGCTTCGACCTTGCCCACGAGGTCGGCGCCGACGTCCGCCGCCTTGGTGTAGATCCCGCCGCCGACACGCGCGAAGAGGGCGATCGACGAGGCCCCCATCGCGAAGCCCGAAATCACCTCGGAGAAGTGCGGCAGGTCGTTCGTCCCCGCCACGGCGTCGGCCGCGAGGAAGAAGTAGAGCGCACCCAGACCGAGAAGTCCGAGCGCGGCCACCGACAGCCCCATGACGGCGCCGCCGAAGAACGCGATGCGCAGCGCCTTGCCCTGCCCCTCCTGATTGGCCGCCGCCGACGTCCGCGAGTTCGCGCGCGTCGCGGCCTTCATGCCGAAGAACCCGGCCAGAACCGAGCTCAGCGCACCGAAGATGTAGGCCCCGGCCGTCTCGACGCCGATCGCCCAGGCCAGCAGCGCGGCGACGATCACCACGAAGCCGGAGAGCACGGTGTACTCGCGGCGCAGGAAGGCCATGGCCCCGTCGTGGATCTGGTCACCCAGGTCGATCATGACCTCTGTGCCCGGATCCTGCTTCTTGACGTAGGAATAGGTGAAGGCGGCGGTTCCGAGCCCAATCAGGCCCAGAAGCCACGCCCAGTCGGTCAGTGCGACGAAGTCGGTCATGAGATGACTCGGCTCCTCGGTGCGGTTCGTGTGGTGGGGGGCGCGAGCCTCCCCGCGTCGACCTCGCCCTCACGGGCGCGGCTCATCTATTGAAGCGGTTCATCGCCGCCTCGGTCCCTTCCTCCAGCCAGAGCTCCACGGCCCGACTCATCTCGGGGAGGAGCTCGATCACTCGTTCTTCATCCGACTCTTCCATCGGCGCGAGGACCCAGTCCACGAGATCCACGCCCTCCGGGCACCGTCCGACCCCCAGCCGCAGCCGAGCCCAGGAATCGCTCCCGAGCGCAGCCGTCACCGAGCGGAGCCCGTTGTGCCCACCCGCCCCGCCGGCGGGCCGGAACCGCACCCGTCCGACGTCGAGGGCCACGTCGTCGATCACGACCAGAAGGTCACGCTCGACTTCGAAGCCCTCGCAGTCCACCAAGTCCGCCACCGCGATCCCGCTGCGGTTCATGTACGTGTTCGGCTTCCGCACCTCGACCTCGTGCGGGCCCACCATCCCCCGGGTCGCCCCGAAAGCTCCTTCGTCGACGAAGGGACCGAAGTCCCAGTCGTACGCGAGGCGGTCGACCACCCACCACCCCACGTTGTGCCGCGTCGCGTCGTACCGTGGGCCGGGGTTGCCGAGTCCCACGATCACCTTCCGACCGATGGCGTCTACCCCTCGCCCTCGTCGTCCGCGGGCTCCGCACCCACGATCTCGGGCTCGGCGACCTCGTCGCCCTCTTCCTCGTCTTCGACAACCTCGGCCTTCGGCAACCCGATCGTACAGATCGTGCGCTCGGGATCCAGCCCGATTTCCTCGACCCCGTCCGGGAGTTCGACGTCGGAGATGTGGAGCGAGTCGCCCACGTCGAGGTGCGAAACGTCGATCTCGAAGCTGTCGGGGATCTTCGACGGAACCACGCTGACCGGCAACTCGTAGATCACCTGCTGGAGAATCCCGCCTGAAGACCTCACACCCACGGGCGTGCCGTTCAGGTGCACCGGAATCTCGACTTCTACCTTGACTCCCTTCTGCAGGAGGTAGAAGTCCACGTGGATCAGGTCGGACTTGAAGGGATGAACCTGGACCTCGCGCACGAGCGTCTGCACGGAGCCCTTCTCTCCCTCGACCTCGAGATCCACGATCGTGTTCTCGACCGAGATGCTGTGGAAGAGGTGGTAGGCCTCGGCTGCGTCGAGGGTGATGGCGAGGGCCTCTTCGCCCTGACCGTACACCACAGCGGGGAGGCGCCCGGCGGCCCGGAGCTTCCGGGCCACGCCCTTGCCCGTGGCGTCGCGCTTCTCGGCCTTCAGTATGGCGTGCATGCTCATGTTTCGTTCCTGCCGGGAGACCCGGACGTCGGGGGTTCTAGTCTTCGTCCCGCAGCTCGAAGAGCTGGCTGACGGACTCGTTGGAATGGATGAACTCGATGGCGTTGGCCAGGAGACCGGCCACCGACAGCACCTTGAGCTTGTCGAAGCGACGCGACTCGGGGATGTGGATCGTGTTGGTGACCACGAATTCCTCGAGGGGCACGCTCGACAGACGCTCGACGGCCTTGCCGGACAGCAGGGCGTGCGTGGCCGCCGCGTAAACGCGACGCGCTCCCCGCTCCTTCAGTGCGATGACGGCGTTGGTCAGCGTGCCGCCGGTGTCGACCATGTCGTCGGTCAGAATGCAGTTCTTGCCGTCGACGTCGCCGATCACGTTCATCACCTCGGCCACGTTCGGGGCCGGGCGACGCTTGTCGATGATGGCGAAGGTGGCGCCGAGGCGCTTCGAATAGCCCCGCGCCATCTTGGCGGAGCCCACGTCCGGCGCCACGACGACGAGGTCTTTCAGACCCTTGTCCCGGAAGTACCGCGTGAACACGGGAGCCGCGTAGAGGTGATCCACCGGGATGTCGAAGAAGCCCTGGATCTGGTGCTGGTGGAAGTCGATCGACACCACGCGGTCGGCGCCCGCCGCCACCAGCATGTTGGCCATCAGCTTCGCGCCGATCGCGACGCGCGGCTGGTCCTTACGATCCTGGCGGCCGTACCCGAAGTACGGCACCACCGCTGTCACCCGTGCCGCCGAGGCCCGTCGCGCCGCGTCCACGAGCAGCAGAAGCTCCATCGTGTTCTCGGCGGGTGCGGACGTCGGCTGCACGATGAATACGTCGCGCCCGCGGGCGTTGCGATCGATGCGGACGAAGATCTCGCCGTCCGAGAAGTCGCGGATCGTCGCGCTGTCCACCGACTGCCCCAGGAGGTCACCGACCTCTTCGGCGAGCGGGCGGTTGGCCCGGCCTCCGAGGACGAGCATGGGACCGTGACCCGATTGCTCTGCCATGGATTGGTGTGCAGTGGACGCGAGGATCGACGGAAACGGGACGCCATCGGCCGAGCCCGCGATTCGTCGAATGTGACAGCCCGGAAAGTTAGACCGGGGGCCGACAAGCGTCAACGCCGCTGCGCCCGGCCGCGAACCTCGATCTCCCGCTCCGTCACGAGCGCGCTCCGCCCCACCGACGACACCTCGAGCCGGAGCGTGAAGCGGCCGTCCTCGAAGTCACGGGGGATGACGACATCCACGGCCCGGAAGAGCGGTCCGGGGGTCTCCGGGCCCGCTTCGGTCCAATCGAGATCCTGGCCTCGCCGATCTCCGACGACGCCGAGGCTCCGCCCCAGCCGCGAGAAGAACCCTCCCGCGTTCTCCCGGACCTCGACCCGGTAGCCGAGCTGCTCCGGCCGCCACCCGAGGCCGTGGACCTCCCAGGCCACCCGCACCGTGTCCCCCGGAGCGAAGACGCTGCGGGCGTGAAGCGCATCGATCAGGTCGTCCAGTCGCTCGGGAAGCGGCCCTTCAGCAGGAGCGAGAAGAAGATCCGACACGGCCGGGACGTCCCGCGGAACGAAGGGAGCGGACAGCCCCTGGCGAATCCGGCCCGCACGCGCGGAGTCCGGCCTCCACGTCTCCACCGACACGACGTAGTCCGTACCCGAGGGGACCGTGAGCGCCAGCCCTCCCCGCTCCCCATCCCGCCGCACCGCGTACAGCTCTCCCGGACCGGACAACGCGTACGCGAAGAGACCGTGGACCGGCGACTGCTCCCACGGGGCGACCGGAGCGGGCGCCGGGGGATGCTCGTGATCGGCGTGGAACGTCGTGTCTTCGGGCACGCCGGGGACGGGCACCACGAAGACGGTGGAATCCCCGCGATGGATCCGCATCACGTCGACGTCGAGATCGAGAAAGGTCGGGGCGTACGCAGGTGCATATCCCGTACGCGGCAGCGCCCGGTCCCCCGGGTTCCACTCATCGGGGGGCGTGTCGGGGGAGGCGTCCCACACCGCGGGCGGCGCCACGAAGCCCTGGCTCCGGGGGTCCTGGTGGCCGACGGCGGACGTGCTC
>JAHHMJ010000581.1 GCA_018678395.1 Gemmatimonadota bacterium
ACTCCCAGTTCAGGAGCTGAAAAGCTCAGGGCGACGTCCATGCAAGTCCCGCGAGCATTGTTCACCGCGACCCTGGGCATCGGGATGGGTCTGACGGCAACGGCCTGCGACTTCCGACCAGCTTGGCAGCAAGAGTCCATGGTACGGTCCTACTTCGACTCGACGGGGACCTACGTCGATGCCGGGGTCAGCGTGCGTATCCAGCCGGATATCGAACCGCTGCGCAAGTCGGCTCTCGGGGCCGACTCGACGGCACGGTCTTACCTCCTCTTCGCCATGCGTTGCGGTTCGTGCCATGCCGTCCCGGATCCGGGCATGAAGACCGGCGAGCACTGGTCTTTCCTCCTGCGTCGTATGCAGGACAGGACCCATCGTGCCGGCGTGATCCCGATGTCCGACGCCGAGTCCGATTCCATCCTGACCTTCCTCAGAAAGCACGCTGCCCCGGCCACGCGAACTCGAAGGGACGAGGGCTGATCGACGGCGTCCAGCCGAGCGCGGCGCCACCTGAAGGATCCTTCACCACCGGTTCACGACGGCTTCACGCGGGGCGCCCCATGTTCGGTCTTGAAGCAAGGCGAACTTGGATCGGAGGAACGACTCATGACGACGCGCTCGACCGACATCGCCATCGTCGGTGCGGGTCCGGCCGGCGCGCGGGCGGCCGAACTCCTGTCGACCCATGGTGCCAGCGTGGTGCTGCTGGACCCGAAGGCGCCCTGGGAGAAGCCGTGCGGCGGCGGACTCACCGCGGCCACTTTCGATGACGTGCCGGAGCTCCACGAGTTGGAGCCTCTCACCCGGCGAATCGAAGAGGTTCGAGTGGAAGGGGCCGCCCACGGGTTCACCGTGCCTCTCTCACGACCGATCCGGGTCGTCTCGCGCCTAGCCCTGGCAAGGTGGCAGCTCGATCGAGCCAGAGCGGCTGGCGCCGTCCATCTGCCAGACCGCGTACGCTCCATCCGCCGCGGCCACGGCAACTGGTCCATCACCACCGATGCGGGACGTATCCAGGCCCGGTTTCTGGTGGGTGCGGACGGTGCATCGAGCCTCGTGCGACGGACCGTGGTGCCGAAGTTCGACGTCGAACTGGCACCGACCCGGGTCGCATTCCCGACCGGTACCGGGCCGAGGCCCGACACAATGGTTCTCCGGTTCTTCCCCGGTACCGCGGGCTACCTGTGGGACTTCCCGCGGCCGGATCATCGGTCGGTCGGCGTGGGAATCCAGGACGGATCGTGGCGGCGCGCCCGCATGGACGCGGCCATAGACGTCTACCGCCAGGAGCAGGCCGAATGCCCCTGCAACGTGACCGATCCGTCGCGCGCCGGGGCCGTGATCGGCACGGCGCAGATGGGGCACGGAGACTTCTCCCGCGTAGCCGGCGAGAACTTCGCTCTCCTCGGGGACGCGGCGGGGCTGGCCGACCCCACAACCGGGGAGGGCATTCGCAACGCCCTGCGATCCGCAGAGATGGTCGCCACCGCCTGGGCCGTCGACGGATCCTTCGCCACCTACCCCACCCTGGCTCGCCGAGCGTTCCATCGGGAGTTCCACGCCAGTCGCATCGTCCGCCGGATGATCTACGAAGGCGAGACCGGATCGAAGATGATCATGCGATCATCCGCCTCCCCTAGCGTCTACGCAGCCGTCGCCAGCTTGGTCAACGCCGCCAATGAACAGGAATGGACGTTGGTGAGTCTCGTCGGGCGCTGGCTACGAGCGCGTCGATGGGTCACCTCAAGGCCAAAGGTGGAGCGGCCCACGCCTCGCCGGACACCTTGTCGATGCGGCGGGGATCGAGACGCGACCCGAACTCCCGACACCTGTCACGGGGCCGCCGTCGCCTGCGCTTGAGCGGAAGGAGACTTCGACATGACTCTCATTCGACGGTCCCGACCCTATGTGGTGGCCGCCTTGGCCCTCGGTAGCATCATCGGGGTGCACTGGCTGGCGGGAGACCGATCGCACCCGGCAGGGCCCGGTGCTCAAGCCCCCGACTATCGCGCGGTCGACCTACAAGGGGACTCGGTCGCGATCTCCGATCTGGCAGGACAGGTCGTCCTGCTCAACGTCTGGGCGACGTGGTGCCCCCCCTGCCGCGAGGAGATGCCCTCCATGCAGCGGCTCTACGACGCGCTGGCCCCTGAGGGCCTTCGAATCGTCGCGGTCAGCATCGACGCCGCAGAAGGCGCTACCGATGCCGGAGGGCGCCCGGGGGGCGACGTCGCCGAGTTCGTCGAGGCCTACGGCCTCACCTTCGACATCTGGCTGGACCCGTCGGGCGGAATCCAGCGGACCTATCGCACGACGGGCGTCCCGGAATCGTTCGTTCTCGACCGCCGTGGGCGGATCGTCCGAAGGCTCGCGGGCCCGGCGG
>JAHHMJ010000232.1 GCA_018678395.1 Gemmatimonadota bacterium
GAGCACGGGAGGGCAGGGCGGTAGCGGAGGGCAGGGCGGTAGCGGGGGTGGCGGTAGCGGGGGTGGCGGTAGCGGGGGTGGCGGTAGCGGGGGTGGCGGTGACGCCGTCGAGCCCCGGACGAACGAAGAGAGCCGCCGGAGCGGTGGCCAGGAGAACGAACACCCATGAACGATCGCTTCGACACTCCCGAGCCCGCACCCGAGACGCCTGCCGCGCCCGAGACGCCAGCTGCGCCCGAGACGCCAGCGGCGCCGGATCCCCCCCCGCCGCCGGCGACGTCCGCCGCGCCTTCGTCGGCGACGTCCGCCGTCCCCGGCGGCAGTCGGTTCTGGGCCGAGGGCCTCACGAAGGCCTATCGACGACGGCGCGTCGTCGACGACGTCGGCATCGAGGTCCGCCAGGGTGAGATCGTCGGGCTGCTCGGGCCGAACGGGGCCGGGAAGACGACGACCTTCTACATGATGGTCGGGCTGATCTCTCCCGACGCAGGCCGCGTCTACCTCGACGATGAAGACGTGACGCGCGTGCCCATGTACAAGAGGGCCCGACGGGGCGTCGGCTATCTCGCGCAGGAGCCGTCGATCTTCCGCAAGCTGACGGTCGAGGAGAACGTCCTCGCCATCCTCGAGACGCAGAAGCTGCCCAAGGCCGAGCGAAGGGCACGCCTCGACGGCCTGCTCCGCGAACTGTCGATCGACCACCTCAGAGACAACAAGGCCTACTCGTTGTCGGGTGGAGAGCGGCGACGGCTCGAGATCACGCGCGCGCTGGTCAACCGTCCCAAGTTCATCCTGCTCGACGAGCCGTTCGCGGGCATCGACCCCATCGCGGTGAACGACATCCAGGAGATCGTCGCCGACCTCAAGACCCGTGACATCGGGGTCGTCATCTCGGACCACAACGTCGAGCAGACGCTGGAGATCGTCGACCGGGCCTACATCATGTACGAAGGCCGCATCCGCGTGAGCGGGACGGTCTCCGAACTCGTGTGGAACGACGAAGTTGCCGAAATCTACCTCGGGCCCATCCTGACCGCCCGCATGCGCAAGCGCTTCGCCGCACCGGGCGCATGACCCCTCCCTCCGCCACGACTCGATGAGTCAGTTCAAGCTCTTCCAGGGCCAGCACCTCAAGCAGGAGTTGAGGATCAACCCACGCCTCTATCAGGCGATGGAGTTGCTCTACATGCCCCTGCTCGATCTGCAGCAGCACCTGAAGACCGAACTGGCCGAGAACCCGTTCCTCGAGATGACCGAGGCGGATGTCACGCAGGAGCTCGAGCTCAAGGAGGAGGAGCCCGAAACCGGAAAGGACGAGAACGAGATCGACTGGGAGGAGATCCTTCTCGACGGGTTCGACGCAGGCGGCCGGAAGCAGGAATACGAGCACAAGGAGTACATCCCGCCGACCGCGGTCGAGACCCCCGACCTCCGGGACCTGCTGACGACCCAGCTGCGCATGCTCGATCTTCCCGAACGCGAGCTGCGTCTGGGGGAGGAGATCATCGGCAATCTCAACGACGGCGGCCTGATGTCGTGCGGCCTCGACGAAGTCGTCGAGGCGCTCAACGGCTGGCTGACCGAGGTCCGCGCCGTCGCCGTCGAGCGGATGGAGACCATCGAGGACGAGGACGAGCGCGAAGCCGAGCGCGCCGAATTGGAGGAGTTGTTCGCCGACTACACGGTCGACGAGGCCGAGGAGATCCTCGGGCACATCCAGAAGCTCGATCCGCCCGGCGTCGGCGCCCGGTCCCTCCAGGAATCCATCCTCATCCAGATGCGGCAGGCCGGGGACACGGACTCGCTGGCCTACCAGGTGGTCGAGGGCCACTTCCAGGATCTGGTCAACCACAAGTGGACCGACGTCGCCCGCGCCCTCGACGTGTCGCCACGGGAGATCCAGGAGGCCGCCGATACGCTGGCCCGGTTCGACCCGAAGCCGGGGCTCGGTGTCTCGGCCGATCCGGAGCAGTACGTCATCCCGGACCTGATCGTCGAGAAGATCGACGGCGTCTACATGGTGTTCGTGAACGACACCAACCTGCCGCGCCTGAGGATCTCGCAGTCCTACCGCGAGGTCGCCCGGGACCGCAACAAGTTCACGGGAGAGAACAAGGAGTTCATCGCCGCCAAGTTGAACTCGGCGAACTGGATGATCCAGGCGATCGAGCAGCGCCGTCAGACCATGCTGAAGGTGATGAGCTTCATCGTGGATCGGCAGCGCGAGTTCTTCGAGAAAGGCGTGCAGTACCTGCGTCCGCTGACGCTGCGTGAGGTCGCAGAGCACATCGAGATGCACGAATCGACCGTGTCGCGGGTGACCAACGAGAAGTTCGTCCAGACGCCGCGTGGCGTGTACTCGCTCAAGTTCTTCTTCTCGTCCGGACTCCAGACCGATTCCGGCGAGGACATCTCCGCCCGCGGCGTGAAGGACAAGATCAAGAACCTCGTCGACGAAGAAGACGAGAAGAAGCCGCTGACCGACGCGGCGATCGTGCGACTGCTCAAGCAGGACGGGGTCCAGATCGCGAGACGGACGGTGGCCAAGTACCGGGATCAGCTGGGGATTCTCCCAGCTCGGATGCGCAAACGCGTCTAATCTGCGCACGCCGTCGAGCGCGGTCTGCCGCAGCCGCGGTTGAAAACGGGGCGGCCGCACGACGCTCTCCTCATTGAACGGTTGCCGCCCGGCACCCGACACCGACACATTCGAGGTCCGACTTCGGTCGGGCCCCTCCCCCTGAACCGAAATCCGACATGCGCCGAATCACGTCCGTCTTCCTCGTCGCGGGTCTGCTTCTCCCGACCACCCTCCAGGCCCAGTCCCTCTCCGAGCAGTTCGAGGGCCTCTTCACCTTCGGCAGCTGCGGCGAGCCGCTCTGTCTGGACGTGGACCCGAACTTCCACGGGAGCCATTACCTGCCGGGCGCGGTCCAGGGACAGAACAACCTTCTGGCCTTCCTCGGATCGACGATCGCCGCGGGGATCGGCAATCTGCCGGTCGGGTCCGCGACGTCCTCGGAGATCTTCACCTTCGTCGACGGCGTGCCGGTGGCCGAGCAGGTCTCGTCGGGCCCGATCTTCGCGGAGCGTGGACAGACGCTGGGGAAGGGGGGCTTCATCCTGGGCTCGGCCGTCTCGGGCATCTCGTTCAACCAGATTCGAGGCATCAACCTCAGCGACGTCGAACTCACCTTCGTGCACCAGAACGTCGGGGACGCCCAGTTGGGAATTCCGGACTTCGAGCAGGACGTGATCGAGGTGGGCACCGACATGTCGCTCGACATCCTGGCGGTGACGGTCGGCGCGACGTACGGCCTCACCGACCGGATCGACATCGGGGTGGTCGTGCCCTTCGTGTCCGCGAGCCTTTCCGGGGAGTCCCAGGCCCGGGTGATCCCCGCATCGGGCGGCAGCCTTCATCGCTTCGGCGGCACCCCGGACAACCCGATCTTCTCGGCCAATGCTCAGGTCGATGGGTCGGCGTCGGGCATCGGAGACCTCGCCGCACGGATGAAGGTGAACCTGTTGCAGACGGCCACCAACGCCTTTGCGATCCTGGGTGAGGTTCGGCTGCCTACCGGGGACGAAGAGAATTTCCTCGGCGGGGGTGAGACGGTCGTGCGGGCCATGGGCGTGTTCTCGTCCCGCCAGGGCAACTTCACGCCGCACCTCAACGCGGGCATCCTGTTCCGCACCGGAGACGTGAACACCCAGGGCGTGATCTTCAACGCGGGATTCGACCAGCTCCTGTCGCCCAAGGCCACGCTCGCCATCGACGTCCTCGGCAACTTCCAGGTGGGCGAGGGTTTCGAATTCCCCACCGAGGTGGTGTACGACGTGCCCGCGGGACAGCGCGTCGATCTGACGAACGTCCCCGACGTCAGCGACAGCATCATCGACCTGGCGATCGGCGGGAAGTACGCCGCGACCGACAACCTGCGTCTCGTCGGCAACGTCTTCGTACCGCTCAACTCGGGCGGCCTGCGGGCGAGTCTGGCCTGGACGGCCGGCGTCGAGCTGGATCTCCGCTGATGCCGGAAGTGATTCGACGCGCTGGGCGGGGTCTTCTCGCCGCCCTCGCGCTGCTGATCGGTGTCGCGGGATGTGACACCACTACGGAAGTCGAGGCCACGCTGCGGCTCGTCTTCGATGAGGCTCGGCTGGCCGAATTCAGCCCCGGCGAGACGGTCCAGCTCTCGGCGTTCGACGCGCAGGGCACGGTCGTCTTCACCTCCGACGATCCGGGAGTCGCCTCCGTCGTCAGCCGGACCGGCCTGATCACCGCCGTGTCGTCGGGCAGCACGACGATTCGCGCCGACGACGGCACCTCCCAGGCGACCGTGCAGGTCAACGTGCGGGCCAGGCCGCTGATCCGGATCTCCGAAGCGGCGGTCGAGTTCGAGAGCGTCGCCGGTGGAGCCGACCCCGCGCCGGTCTCCCTCGAGGTCACCAATGGGGGCGATCTGCCTCTGGACGGGCTCACCGTCTCCGCCGTCGAGTACACGGGCGGAGGGGCGACGGGTTGGCTCGACGCGGCCCTGGCGTCACCGTCGGCTCCGACCCAGCTCCGGATCGCTCCGAGCCTGGCGGGGCTGGATCCGGGAACCTACCTGGCGCTGATCACGATCTCGGACCCCGACGCCGTCAGTCCGACGGAGCAGGTGGCGGTTACCCTGCGGGTCATTCGGCCCGCTACGATCGAGTTGGACCGCTCGGCGGTCGAACTGGGCACGACCCCCGGACAGAACTCCCCGACCGTGGTGGTGAACGTCTCCAACGGCGGCGACGTGCCTCTCACCGGTCTCGGATTCGGAACCAGCTACCCGGCCGGGCAGCCTTCGTCGTGGCTGGACGTCGACCTCTCGAGTGGTCAGGCACCCGCCACGGTGTCGATCCGGGCACTCGGCGCCGGGCTGGCCGAGGGACAGTACTCGGCCACCGTGACCGTGAATTCGGGTCTTTCGGGCGTGGCGTCCCGTGCCGTCGCGGTGAGCCTCACGGTTGCCGCAGATGCGACCATCACGCTCTCGCGTACGGAGGTGGCCATCACCGCCATCGTGGGGCAGGGCAACCCCGCGGCCGAGACCGTCGCGATCACGAACGGGGGCGGCGGGGCCCTCGATCAGTTGAGCCTCGATGCCGTGGCGTACACGAGCGGGCCCGCGGGCTGGCTCGGCGCGGGGCTCTCGGGATCGGCGGCACCGGCCAGCCTGATCCTGACACCGGATCCCGTCGGTTCGGCCCTGGGGCCGGGCACGTACACGGCAACGGTGACGATCCGTTCACCCTCCGCGACCAACTCGCCCCGAACGGTCGCGGTAACGCTCATCGTGGCCGAGCAACCGCAGATCGCCATCAACCCCACCCGCGGGTGGACCCCGTTCGAGGCCATCAACGGTCGGGGCGATCCCCAGCCCAAGCCCCTGCAGATCACCAACGGTGGAGGAGGCGGAGACGCCGCCCTCACCGGGATCTCGGTCGCGGTGGAGTACCTGTCGGGCGACAGCGACTGGCTGCTCGTCACACCATCCGGCGGCACGGCGCCGCTCACCGTCCAGGGCAACGCAGACG
>JAHHMJ010000180.1 GCA_018678395.1 Gemmatimonadota bacterium
CGGAAGGAGACCAGCGGTACCGGAACGCGAGCCGCAGGTCCTCGTTCACCTCTTCGAAGACCAGCACGTTGCCGTGGACGTGCTTGTACAGATTGCGCGTCGTGCGGTAGAGACCGGCACCGCGCGGACTGAACGGCTCCCAGAGGAGGCGCCGGCCGTCGCGCTCCACGCGCACGATCGTCTTCGGGCCGGTGTGGTCCCCGGCGTCGTGGATCTGGTCCACGGCGTAGTAGGGAAAGAGCGCGCGGTCCGAATTCCGGCGTCCCGCCGAAAGCCCGCCGTTGCTGGACACGAACATCCAGTGATCGGAACCGCTCACCACACTCATGAAGAAGGGCGCCATGGCATCGAAGTGGGCGATGCGGTAGAACGCCTCTCCCCCGAGGGATACGAAGTCGCCCCGGACCTCACCCTCTCCGGGGTGCGTGGGGCAGGATGCGATATGGAGGGCTTCAGAACTCATGGGCTTCCTTTCTCAACGCCATAGCAGCCAGTAGATGATCGGCAGCAGGATCCCAACCGCCACGTACACGCCGCCCCGTCCGAACACCCCTTTTCGCCCCTTCACCATGAATAGCCCGGTGAACGCGAGCAGGAAGAGCGCGACCGCGAAGAGGTCGGCGGCCACGGTCCACAGACCCTTGGGCTCGTTCAGGTGAAGCACGTTGAAGGCCCGAAGGAGCGGTCGATCACGAACGGACTCGTAGACCGCGGTGCCCGAGGTGAGGTCCACCGTGATCGCGCCCCCCTCGACGAAGACATCGAGGCGATCGGGGTCCGGTCGGTACATGCCCTGGATCGTCTCGTCGAGGTCGAACGCGGACAGGAGCCGCTCGGCGAAGTCCGGGGACCTCGACGCCTCGGGGCTCACACCATCGAGGGTCACCGCATCGTCGCGGATGACGTAGTTGGGATTCCAGTCGGCGATGTGGTTGACCGCCAGCCCCGATATCGCATAGACGATCGTGAGCCCGGCGCAGAGATAGCCGAGGGTGCGATGCAGGACACGATTCCACCCCCGCCAGCGCACGCCGAGTCCCCGCTTTCGCGCGGAGCCGTATCCCGGTTCCACCGTCATGGATCGCGCGCCGGAACGCGCGGACGCTTCGGACCTATGGCGCCGTCGCGGCGTCGCGGACCAGCGCCCCGATCCCACGAATGCGATAAATCGTCTCGGGGCCGGTCACGCTCTCGGGATCGAACGGCACCCCCTGTTCCTCGGCCCGATGCTCCGCGGCTGCGATCGCCTCTTCGTGGGTGAGCTCGAGCTTCTCGACGGTGCCCTCGACCAGGGCGGTCCGGCCCCGCAGGCTCATCGGGAAGACGATGACGCCGTCCTCCACCTTGATCTGGATCTTCTCGTACTCCCGGTCGCTCTCGACGTCGATCCAGCACCCACGCGACTCACAGACCGCAACGACCTGACCCTCGACGAGCACCCGCCGGCCGACGAAGTCCTCCGGCGCGTCGTGAATCGCCGAGATCGGCGTGATCTCGGTCAGGGCGAGTGCTTCACCATAGGGCTCCCCTTCGAACGGAGAGGCGTCGGCGTCGGCGCAGGCGAGGGTGCCTGCGGCCGCGAGCAGGCAGAGGGCGATGGAGCGGCGCATATCGGCATCTCCGGCACGAGAACTCGAACGAATCCTTGAAAAGGATAGTCGCCCGGATCAGCCCCTACAAGCGGGGCTGGGCGAAGCCATCCGCGGCCCACCGAGCCCCGCGCGGGAAATACGCAGGACAGTCTTTGTGGGGGAATCCCCGACTTGCGGCAGATCCCGCGCGTGGCGCAATTCCATGGGCATCCTAGGAGGTCTCGCCCCGACCTCTCCGCTATGGACGAACACGACACCCCGCTTCTCTCCCTCCCAACGCCCGGCCCCTTCATGCGGCGCCTGGGCGTGTGGGTATCGCTGATCCTGGGTCTCGGATTCGCCGCACCGACATCTTCCCAGCAAGGGGCCCGCTCCTGCGACCTCTGTCACGGCGAGCTCGAGTTCCTGCGTCAGCACGCGCCCGACCTCGATGCGGCTCGGCGAATGCAGGTCACCCAGGGTGGAGTCGAGGCTACGGCGCACGCCGAGTACACGTGCGCCGATTGCCACGGAGGGTTCTCAGCCTGGCCCCATCCCGACGGCGGCACCACGGAGAGCTGTGTGTCCTGTCACGAGGAGCAGGACACGGCCTGGTCGCGGAGCATCCACGCCGAGCCCGAGACGGGTGAGCCGGCGGAGTGCGCGAGCTGCCACACCGTTCACGAGGTCGCGTGGGCCGAGGATCTCGCCGAGGGGCCCGACATGATCCGGATGAACGCCGGATGCGTCTCGTGCCACCAGGCATCGGCCTTTGCGAGCTTCGACGCCCACGCCGACTCGGTGTCGTGCGCGGGGTGTCACTCCGCCCACGAAACGCGGACGGTGGACTCGCCCGACGCGCTGATGGCGCCACTCCGTCAGGTCGAGACGTGCGGGAGCTGTCACGAAGACGTGGCGACAGAGGCGATGGACGACGCCCACGGCGAGGCTCTGGCCGAGGACGGCCCGGAGACGCTGACGGAGCTCGAAGGCCTCGGTCACGACGGTGCGCCCTCGTGCACCACATGTCACTCCGGGCACGGAATCGTGGCCGTGGATGGGCCCTTCGCCCTCGACGAGACCGGCACGTGCGGAACCTGCCACGAACACGCGGTGGAGACGTTCGACGATTCCTATCACGGGCAGGCGACCGCGCTCGGATCCGAGGACGTAGCGTCGTGCTCGGACTGCCACGGAACGCACGGGGTCTTCGGCGAGGACGACCCCCGGTCGATGATCCACCAGGCCAACCTCGTGGAGTCCTGCGGGACCTGCCACGAGGAAAGCCGCGCCGCTTTCGTTCAGTATCAACCCCACGCCGATCACAACGACCGCGAGAACTACCCCGCGGTCTACTGGTCGTATCGCGCCATGACCGCTCTGCTCCTCGGAGTCTTCTCGGTATTCGGCATCCACTCGGCGCTCTGGGTCATGCGCCTGGCTCTGGATGCCCGACGGCAGCCCGTCGGAGGTGACGGATGACGCCGGCGACTCGACAGGCGGCCCTCGAGCCGACCATCGCCCTCGACTCGGCTCAGCGAGGTGAGGGGCCCTACATCTGGCGCTTCACCCTCTTCCACCGCCTGACGCATGCGGTGGTGATCATCTCGTTCTTCCTCCTGACCCTCACGGGGCTTCCGCTGCGCTTCAGTGGAGCCGCCTGGGCGCCGCCGCTGATCTGGCTCTTCGGCGGTGTGGAGATGGCGGGGTCCATCCACCGGTTCGCGGCACTGCTGACCTTCGGGTACTTCGGTGCCCACCTGAGCTGGATCGCCGTCCGGTTCGTTCGGTCGAAGAACCGGTGGAGCATGTTCTGGGGGCCCGACTCCATGATCCCGCAGCCACGGGACGTGGTCGACTTCTACCGGCAGGTGAAGTGGTACTTCGGCAAGGGTCCTCGTCCGCAGTTCCCGCGGTTCAGCTACATGGAGAAGTTCGACTACTTCGCCGTGTTCTGGGGCGTGTTCATCATCGGTGGCTCGGGACTGCTGCTGTGGTTCCCCGAGTTCTTCTCGCGATGGATGCCGGGCTGGATCTTCAACGTCGCGACCGTGATCCACGCGGACGAAGCGCTCCTCGCGTCGGGCTTCATCTTCACGATTCACTTCTTCAACGTGAATCTGCGGCCCGAGAAGTTCCCGCTGGACGCCGTCATGTTCCACGGTCGGGCCACCAAGAGCTACATGGAGGAGGAGCACTCCCTTCTGCTGGACGAGTTGGACCTCGATGACCACGGACCCGTGTCGACGGTTCCGATGACCGACGCGCTGGCCCCCGCTCCGACGCGTACACAGACGCTCATCGCCGCGGCGCTCGGCTTCGCCGGGCTGGGAACGGGTCTCCTCTGCGTGGGATTGATTCTATGGGCCGTCGTCTTCTCCTAGCGGCAGCGGCCCTCCTCCTGGGAGGCACCGGCTGCCTCCCGAACGGGCAAGCCTCGGTCGACGAGAATGGCCACGCGGAACTGGCGTGCGTCTCGTGCCACGAGTTCGTGAATGAGACCCCGGGAACCGACCTTCGGCTGGTGGGCTTTCTGACACCGGCCGAGATCGCCGGGAACACGGTAGTGCGCGAGGAGACGTGCGCCGCGAGCGGCTGCCACGAGGGCGGCGGGTCTCGCGAGATCTCGTTCGGCCCGGTGACCTTCACACATCGCGACCACGGGGGCGACAGCCTTCAGGTCGCCATGTCCTGCGCCGGCTGCCACATCCACGAGATCGGCAACGACCCCCTTGTGGCCGATGTCGGGACGTGCGCTCTCTGTCACATCGCCGAGCAGACGGCTGGGATCGCTGGCGAATGCCGCCTGTGCCATTCGGCTCCGGAGCATGTGGCCGTGACCAGCCAGGCCGTTGCCGTGCCCCACGACGGGCTGCCTTATGTGGATGGTGGATGCGTCCGCTGCCACTACGACGTCACCGAGACGACGGTCGAGGTATCGCCTCTCACCTGTGGGACTTGTCACGCCGATGGGGACGAGCTTCTGGCCACCGACACCATCCCGGCCCAGCTCCACACCGACCACACCGGCGTGGGATGTGTCTCCTGCCACGTCACGGAGGGACACCAGATTCAGGCGATGAGCACCGCCGTGGTCCTCGACTGCGCGCAGTGCCACAGCGAGATCCACGAGGTTCCGGTGACCCGGGAGTGGCCGGGCACGTCGACCTGCAACGCCTGCCACGCCGGGAGTCATGCCGCCGAGCAGCGCATGGTCCTGGGGCTCGTCGACCCGGAGCAGCCGATACCGAGCGACAAGTTCATGAGCGGGCTGTCGTGCGCCTCGTGCCACGTCGCCGCCGAGGGCGCCGACCCGGCGGTCGCGGTGGCCGGCTCCGCCGAGGGCTGCGTCGGCTGCCACCGAGGCGAGTACGCCGAGGTTCTGGATTGGTGGATCGAGGGGTCGGCCGACCGGACCTCCATGGCTCGCGCCGCGGTCGACCGCGCCCAGCGGACCCTCGGGGCCGACGTCGCCCCGCTGGACTCGGCCTCCGCGCGCATCGACGCGGTACGGGATGGAGGAGCGCACCACAACCTCCTCCTGGCACATCGCCTCCTGGAGGGTGTCCTGGCGGACGTCACGGCGGCATACGAAGCCTCCGGTCGGTCCGCACCGGCCGCGCCGTCCCTCGGCCGAGAGCCGTCCATGGGACTGTGCAGCTACTGCCACTATCGGGTCGACGAGCCCTGGCTCTTCCAGGACATGTCCGGCGCCTTCCACCGCGAGGTCATGGTTCGTGGTCAGGGCCGCTA